>DASRBR010000555.1:0-14149 GCA_035653495.1 Verrucomicrobiia bacterium | reverse complement strand
TGGCCAAACGCGCTCCCTTGCCCGGGGCCTTGCGCCCGTGAACATCGGATCTTCCGACCTTGCCCTGTCGCTGGGCGAACTGGCCCGCCGCACGACCGAATTCAGCCGCGTTCGTTGTGTTCTCGAATGCGCCGAACCGGTGAAATTGCAGGACGCCGCCGTTGCGCGGCATCTCTATCGCATTGCGCAGGAAGCGGTGAACAACGCGCTCAAGCACGCCGGGGCAAAAAAAATTCTGATCCGACTCGGCGAAGATGAAAACGCCGTCAAGCTTGAGATTTCCGACGATGGCCGCGGATTTCCGCGCGCCAAGAAGTCCGGTCCCAGCATGGGCTTGCAGGTCATGAAATATCGCAGCGGTATGATTGGCGGAGAGCTCCAGGTTGAATCCAAATCCGGCAAAGGCGTGAAGATCACCTGCATTCTTCCCAAGGAAGGAAAATGAAAACGCAAAAATCCGCCGCGCCATCCAAAAAAACCAAAGAAGCCTTAGCGGCTGGGCCTGCTGCCGGCGTCCGCCGGAAAATCATTCTCGTGGACGACCATCCAATGATGCGCGCCGGGATGAGCCAATTGATTAATAAACAAGAGGACCTTGAAATCTGCGCCGAAGCGGGCGATCCCGCCGAAGCATTCGAGAAACTTTCAACGACCAAACCCGACCTCATCCTCACGGATATCACCATGCCGGGTCGCAGCGGCATCGAGTTCATCAAGGACCTGCTCGCGATGCAGGCTGATCTGCGGATACTGGTGGTCTCGATGCATGACGAGAACCTTTACGCGGAACGCGTGTTGCGCGCCGGCGCGCGCGGATACATCATGAAGGAATCGGGCGGCGAGAACCTGCTTTTGGCCATCCGCCAGGTCCTGAGCGGGCAGGTCTATGTCAGTTCGACCATGTCCGCGAAAATCCTGGGCAACCTTTCGTCACGCAAGCCGCGCGGTTCGACTTCGCCCATCGAAAAATTGAGCGACCGAGAATTCGAAATCTTCCAGCTTATCGGCCATGGCAAGGGAACGCGCGAGATTGCTGGCGAACTGCACCTCAGCCCCAAGACCGTCGAGGTGCACCGCGCGCACATCAAGGAGAAGTTCGGACTCAAGGATGCCCCTTCGCTCGTCCATCACGCCATTCGCTGGGTTGAAGCCGAAGGCAAGGAAGGCGTCTGAGAAAGGCCATTCGCGCTTTTAATCATTATCCGCTCGGTAAATGTTGCTTTTATCGTTGCAAGAATTGAGCACTTATTGACAAGGGGCGTGTAGTGGATTTTTCCCGTGTTGGCATAGTTAAATCAAGCTGACAACACGTCTGCGATGCGCTGCAGGAGAAAAAAGCAGGGCAGAGCGTGAAGAGTGGTGCCGGCCCGAGTGATGACAGAGACAAACAAGCCAGCCAGCGCGGCAGCGGGCAATACGCAACCGCCGACCTCGCCCGACAAGACCAAGACCGTGCTCGCGCCGCGGCCCTTCGGTTGTCCCCGTGATTTTCTGCAGAACCGTTTCGTCTATATCACCGTTTCACCCCGCGCGCGTGGCCTGTCCATCGGGGTGAACATGAACCCGGACAAGCATTGCAACTTCGATTGTGTGTACTGCGAAGTGGACCGATGCAAAGCGTTCAAGGTCGAATGTCTGGACGTGCACGTGATGGCCGAGGAATTGCAGCACACGCTGGAATTCGTCAATTCCGGCGACATCCGCCAATACAACCGCTACAGCGCCCTGCCCGACGAGCTTTTGACCCTCCGGCACGTCGCCTTGAGCGGCGACGGTGAGCCGACCATTTGCCCCAACTTCACCGAGGCGGTGCAATCAGTCGTGCACGTGCGTGCCTCCGGACGCGCCCCATTTTTCAAGATCGTGCTCATCACCAATGGCACGGGACTTGATTTGGAGCAGGTGAAACAAAGCCTCAAGCTGCTCATCAAAACAGACGAAATCTGGGTCAAGCTCGACGCGGGGACGCAGACCTATATGGAGCGCGTGAACCGGCCTCAGGTACCACTCAAGAAAGTTCTGGCCAATATCCTCGCGCTCGGCCAGCAGCGGCCTATCGTCATCCAGAGCCTTTTCCCGCTGCTTGATGGCCACGAACCTTCGACGGAGGAGATTGATCAATACACCCTGCGACTGAAAGAATTGCAAACCGGCGGCGCGATGATTTCCCAAGTGCAGATCTATTCGGCCACGCGGCCCATCGCCGGCAGCGGCTGCGGCCATTTGCCGTTGAAGACCCTTTCCCGCATCGCCAAGACCATCCGCGCCGCGACCGGATTGAAAGCAGAAGTCTTTTGAGCCCGGATGTGCTCGCGGACACACGAGCGACAGGGGAGGATTGAGGGCGGAGGATGTCAATGGCTGACATGGACCGCCCTCTTTTTTGCCATACTGCTTCGTCCATGCCTGATGGAGAGCGCAAAAGACCAATCCTCCCTCAATTGGGAAAGTGTGAGCCGTCCGTTCTGTCCGTGCTGAGGAACTCCGTGTTGTGATGATCTCGGGCGGATGCCTATTTCACAAATGCGCCGGTGTGACAATTGTTGCAGGAGAAATCGTCCATCTCGCCGTCCAGATGGAAGAAGTTGCAACCTTTGGCGCTGAGCTTTTGAAGGTCGGCGGCGCTGCTGCCCTGAGCAAGGATGATGTGGCAGGAGTTGCAATCGCTCGCCATTATTTTGGTCTTTCCGTCGGCGGCCTTGTGGAGGCCGTCGTGGCAGCGAAAACAGCCGGGCCAGTTCTTGTGGCCGATGTTATTGGGATAAGCGCGCCAGTCGGCCTTCATCTCGGGAAAGAAATTCTGGCTGTAGATGGTCTGGACTGCGGCGACAAGCGAATCGAGTTGCCCGGGCTTTGCGTTCTTCTCGTATGCGCAACGAAGCATCGCCGCTATCTTGTTCAATGCCTCGTTCTCGGTCGAATAATTCTGGATGAGCACGGCCACCGCGTTGGATTTCACCCACGGAAGCGAGGCGTCAATCTTCTTGAGCGTGATGGCCAAGTCCACGGCATCGTCGGGTGCCTGGAAATTGTGCGCGGGACGATTGTGGCAATCCATGCAATCCATGGTGCGGATTATGTGCTTCGCGGGATTGGCCTTGAAATCCTTTGTGCGGAATTCGGTTACCTTGCCGTCGCGACCGGTAACGCGCACCCAGGGTATGACCTGGCGTTGCTCGTCGATGGCGATGTATTCAATTTTGTTGGCGACGTTCATGTGCCAATGGATCCCGCCGGGTGGTCCATGCGAAGGATCGCCCCCGCCGACATTGAGCAGGAGACGGACGGAAAAAAGAGTATTGGTGTCGTCGGAAAGAAAGTGCGCGTAAGTGCGGTCAAGCTGGCCGATGTACCTCTGAGGCCAATGGCACTGCTCGCAGGTTTCTTGTGCCGGCCTGAGATTTTTGACCGGCGTCTTGATGGGACGATGGTAATCGCCCACCATCGTGCAATAAAGTTGATTGACGCCATTGATCTTGGATTTGACGTACCAGGTTGCACCAGGGCCGACGTGGCATTCGCTGCAGGCGACACGCGCATGAGCGGAATTTTGGTACGCGGTGAATTCCGGCTTCATCGGCGTGTGGCAGGCTTCACCGCAAAAAGTGACCGACTCGGTGTAATGATAGGTGTTGTAACTGCCAAGTGCGGTCACAAGGAGAAAGATGACCGCGCCAATGAGAAAACCGACGAGCGCCTTGCGGTCGCGCGGACGGGAGAAATCAATCGTGAAGACCTGCGGAGCACCGGGCACAAGCTTGCGCAGTTCGCGGCGGTGCAGCCAGGCACCCAGCAGAATCATGAAAAAGCCGAATCCAAGAAATCCTGGCGCAACGAGATACGTTAGGATGCCCATGTAGGGGTTGCCATGGTGTGCGAACAAATCCATCGCGAACAGCAGCACGAACGCGAAGAAGCTGCTGATGGCTACGACGAACCCCGACAGGCTGACCCAGTTTCGGTATTGGGTGGAGCGTTTAGGTTTGGGAGTTCTTGGGCCGTTCATGGTGAGAGTTCTTGTCCGTGCCTTGAGATTTTCCGAACTGGAAGAGGGACTCAGGCGGAATCCTCAAGTCCCGTTTCCATTCAACACAACCAACAACAATTAACAAACAGACCCGGCGACCAAATCGTCACTTTTTGAAGGCGCGAACGTAAGCGACCAAGGCCTTCACCTGATCATCTGTGAAATCGGGATAGGCTTTCATACGGTCCTTGCCGTCGGCGTCCTTGACGCCCTCTTTGATGGCCTTGGCCATCCCGGCGTCAGTGAGCTTGGCCTGGACATCGGCGCTGGTGTAATCCTTCACGCCATATTTCTGGCCCATCTTGGTTTCCCCTTTTCCGTCCGATCCGTGGCATTTGCGGCAATCCTTCTCCCAAGTCTCCGAGACCTCAGCGGCGCGGACGGCAGTGCAAATGCTCAACAGGGCCACCACGAACAGCGTTGGTTTTTTTAGGTTCATTAGTCCCTTTCAAATTTCATTTTTGCGGGTTGCCTGGCAACTTCCGGCAGAGCTCTTTATTATCTGCGCAGTGAATATCGGGATTTTCGCCTGAGTCAGCTACACACGGATTGGCATTTGATTGGCATTTTTTGGTTGGTGCTGCTGGCCCGCGGAGCGACGCGCCGGGCCTCCAGCAACTCATGCGCATCCCATGCCGCCGAGCTGATCGGACAAGGCGCACATGGCCTGGTAGTATTCGTCCTTGCAAAGTCCAAGAGCGCGGGAGCCGAAGATCTCGGCGTCATCCGCAGAAGCGAACTCGCCGTAATTGACCAGCACAAGCTGGTAAAGGACCAGCATGGGCACGACATCCAATCGCGTAAGAAAATAGGGATGCACACAAAGGCGGAAGCCCGCTTCGGGAGTGTCCCCCAGCGGCTCGGGATGGGCAGTTTCTCCGGGCATCAGCGGCGCTGCATCAAAAACAAGTTCGCACGGATAACGGACGCAATCCGTATCCTTCAAGATAAGCTTCAACTCCTTGAACCCAATGTGCGGGCCGTATTTCTCGAAAATTTCAGCGCCCTTCGCGGCAACGTGCGCGTTCATTGATTGCCTGGCATCTTCGGATGTGAGCTGGATCGCCATTGTGCTTCAAGTTTTTGCCATCGCCGGTTCGGCGACGGGAGCTTGCGCAGGATAAAGCGCCTGCTCGTTCGCATGAGAAAGGCGTCCTTGAAGGATGGGCACTGCCATGCGCAGAAAAATCGTGTAGCACAGCAGGCCGAATGCCCAGATGCCAAGGCAGACCAGCGTTTCATTCAGCGAAGGAGAATATTCGCTGATGGCTCCCAGCGGCGTGGGAATGAAACCAGGGATGACCAGTCCCATGCCTTTTTCAATCCAGATGCCGACAATCGCCAGCACGCAGGCAACATTGAGGTATTTCAGGCTGCGGCTCACCGGCAATACCAGCAGGAACATGGCGATCAGATTGAACGCGATGGCCGTCCAGATCCACGGCACCAGCGCATGATGTCCATGCAAACCCAGCAGAAGATAATGCGACGAAGCAACATGCGCGGTGCGCGTGTAAAATTCCTTGAAAATTTCATTCACCAGCAGGAAGACGTTGATGAGCATCGAAACCTGCACGATGCCGCGCAAGGTCATCAACGCGCGGTCGGTGATCATCAATCGTTCCGTCATGCGCGAATGGATGATGCGATTCATCGGTGCCGGCTTCATCAATTTGCGCATGCTTTCGGCATTCAGGCGGAGAATGAGGGAAGGCTCTTCAACAATGGCGCTGGCGACGCGCGGCGTTCCCGCCAGGCCGGAGATTTCGCCGAACTGTTCTCCCGGCCCGCTGCTGCGGGTGATGCGAAATCGGCCGGACTCCTCCCGCTTGATGACCACCCTGCCCTGCAGAACGAAATACGCTTCGTCGCTGCTTTCGCCTTGCCGGCACACGACATCGCCGGCATTCCCCTCAAGAACAGTCGCGCCGGCCAGAATTTCGCTCCGGAGTTCTGCCGGGACCGAAGCCATTTCCGGCAGGTGGCGTTCGAGCATTTCAAAGTGTACGAGGCTCGCAGGGACTGCTCCATCAAGCGCCACGCCCGCCACGTCAACACCGGGCGGAGAAGCCGTCACGCGGCGCACGACCTGCATGGCAAGGATGATCAACGCGGGCCCCGCAGTGAATGCGGAAGCAAGGAATCGCGGGCCCACAATCGACGAGTTCCAGAAAGGCCGCCCGCCCAATCCGACATAGAGGAAAGCCGTGACCGTATGGATGGAAACTGCCCAAACAATGGCAATAAATACGAATGGGATGTAAAACCACTTCGCGGGCTTTCGGTTGCGATAGCGGCAATAAAGCAGGTAACCGCAGATGTGGACATTCAGGAGCAGATAACCATTCAGCACAACGACGTCCCAACTGAGCATCGAGGCCGGGAAGTTGAACTGCCCGAGACCCGGAATCAAATGCCAAAACCTGTCCGGCCGGCCCAAATCCACGGTCACGAACGCAAGGCACATCAAAATCGCGGCAACTGCAAGCAACTCCCCGAAAATGACAAGGTCGTGCAACTCATGGTTGTTGTAGATGTAAACGGGGATGACGAGCATCACTGCTGCGGCAGCGACGCCGACAAGGAAAGTGAAATTGGCGATGTAAACACCCCAGGAAACTTCGTCGCTCATTCCGGTGACGATGAGACCATGCGCGAATTGTTTGCAATAAGCGTTGAGTCCGAGCAGGCAGAGCACGCTGAGAGCGCCCATCCACGCGTAATAACGCCAATCGCCGACGAATGCGATTCGCGCGCATCGCCACAAAAACAAGCAATAATTTCGGATGGCCTGGGTCATACGTCGAAGTAGTAAAAGAACCGGGGCGAAGTTCCCAGTTCCTCTTTCAGTTGCATGAAAACGCGCTTGGTGCGGAGGATGTAAGAGACTTCGCTATTGGGGTCAAGGATGTTGCCAAATTTGCGCGCGCCAACCGGGCAAACTTCGAGACACGCCGGATACTTGCCAGCACGAGTGCGCTGGACACAGAAATGACATTTCTCCATCACACCCTGGCGTCGCGGACGGTTGCCGAGATAAGCCATCTCGGGATTCAACTTGTCCTTTGGAATGTTTGGCTTGGTGAAATTGAAATGGCGCGCCCAGTAGGGACAGGCCGCTTCGCAATATCGGCAACCAATGCACCAGTCATAATCAATGACCGTGATACCGTCCGAGTCCGTCCACGTGGCGTGAACGGGGCAAACCTTGACGCAGGGCGGATTCTTGCATTGCTGGCATTGAACGGGCATGTAGAAGAAGCCTTTTTCAGGCACGGATTCCGGAGCGTAGTTATGATCGCCCTTTTCCATGTCGAACGTGCCGTGGGGCATTTTAAGAACGCGGATGTATTGGATCTCGGGATTGCGCGACTGGTTGTTTTCCTTCACGCAAGCGTGCACGCATTTGCGGCAGCCAATGCAGCGGGTAAGATTCAGGCAATAGACGAACTCGACGCCATCCATCGGCTTGAGGTCCCGAACATGCGGGCGGATGCCGTACTGGCGTTCGACTTCGTTTTCAATGCGCTTGAGCACTTTGGCCATCTCTTCGGGAGTAAGTTCTTTGTAATATTTTTGGAGGAATTTTTCCGCGCTCGGAACATCCTCCATCTCCATCAATGGCGAGAGACTCGCGGCCAGCGCGGCCAGTCCGGACGCGAGCACGGCGGACGTGCGCAGGAAGTTCCGCCGCGAGACGCCTTGCTCGGAGGAATGGCAGCAGCCGGGTTTGTTGGAATTACAATTGCAGGACATGGCTCAGACGGGGTTGTGATGTTCGGCGGCGATCGTCCTGACTGGGCGCAACGGATGCGGTCCCGGAGCCGGCGGGCGCGAAAAGTTCTTGGGCGAGTGCGGATTGTGGCAGGAGACGCAATCCAGGCGTGTGATGGGACCGAGATCGCGGTTCCAATAGCCACTGGTGCGGCCATGCGCGCCGGCTTCCCAATCGCGGTAAGTAGGGCCGTGACAACTGCCGCAAAGCGGGGTGCTTTCCGAGAGCTTCAATTGGCGGCCATCGCGTGTCTGGAATAGCTCGAGGTTGTTTTCGTCATGACAATTGAAACAAAGGTTGTTCCGGTTATGAGTGCCATGGTGCATGACGATGTCCGAGTGTTCCTTGGGCACTATCAGGATGTTATTCGTGTCGAAATGCATCGGAGGCGGCTTGTGCCGCTCGTGGCAGGCGTAACAATCGAAGTCCGACAAATCGGCCTTCGCGCGAATCAATTCCGCGTAAGATGTGCGCCAGGTGGTGTTGCTTGTGAACATCGGGTCCACGAGCGGGATGTCCGGGCGCGGCGCCGGACGCCCCCAGAGATTGAAATGGAAACCAGCAGCCAGCGCCAAAAAAGCGAGAGAGGCCAACAGCAACACCTGGTTTGTCCTCGTCTGGTTATTCATGGCTCAGCACTGGTTTCGTCGGTGTGGAACCCTTTACGTTTTCTGGGCGAGAATTATTTCTTGAACTTGCGCACGTAGGCGATCATGCCCTTGATGTCATCGTCGGACAGGCCCTCGGCAGGTTTCATCTTCACCTTGCCTTCACTGTCCTTGACGCCTTCCTTGACGGCCTTGAACGCCTGGTCGTCGGTGAGCGATTCCTGGAACTTCGTGTCGGTGAGGTCCTTGATGTCGAGTTTTTTGCCCATCTTGGTGTCGCCCTTGCCATCCGGGCCGTGGCATTTGGCGCAGGTCTTTTCCCAAGTTTCAGCAGAGTCGCCCGCATGGGCCAAGGTGCAAAATGCGGCCAGAAAAGCCGCGACAATAAGGGTCTTTTTCATTTTGTTTCTCCAATCCGATTTGTTCTGGTTAATATTTTTTGCATATCCGGAAAAGCGTTGATGCTTTCCGGGTAAATATCGGTTTTTGCTGCAGGCGGGACTACACACCCTTTGTCAATTACTGCGCATTCCTTGCCCGGCGACGAACAAGAAAGGGGGAAGCGCTCATTTAACGAGATGCGCCGCTGGCAATACGTTGAGGAATGACCGCCGGTGTAGGACGTATCAAGGAAGGCATCGGGTAGCTCGTGTTGTTGTGGTCCACGCCATGACAGGTGAGCGAACAATTGCCGCGATTCGGTCCGCTGCTTATGTATTCGATGCGCCCATTGGAGGATGGCGTGACGTAATTGCGATTGAAATTCACCAGGTGCGCCTGTTGCTGGACCCCATGCGAATCGTGACAGGTGGTGCAGGAAGTCCGCTGGTCAACGATGTGGAAGCGGTGGCCGCGGTCCTGGCCGGCCATGTTGCTGGCGCGAAAGCTTTGATCGCTCAAAATGCTGGAGCGATTGTGGCATTTATAACAAAGCGCGTAATTGCCCGCGCTTTCCGGGCTGTTGTCCGTCAGCACCAGGCGGCGTTCCAAAATGGGCGCAAAGGCGGAGCCATGCGGACCGTCCGGACCGTTGCCGCCCACCGAGCTTCCCTGGTCGTTGTTGTGGCAATCCGTGCAGTTGATTGTGCTTCCACTGCTCCATGGCGAGACGAGGCTCGGCACGTTAAAATTGCGACCCGGCCCCAGCAGCGGATGGAATGAAGTGTTGGCCAGCTTGAATTGGAGCCGTTTGTTAGTCTCGCTGAACTGTCGCGGGACGAGAGACGGTTCGCGATTCTTGCTGTCCGCATGACAACGAAAGCAAAGCTCATATTCACTCGACGCAGGATTGAGCAGCATACCCGCGGCACTCATGCCTTTTACCCCGGCAACGGGACGGGACGTGTTGGCCATGCGAGTTGTATTCTTCTGTGCAGTGACGGCGTGTGGATTGTGGCAATCCGCACAGGCAGTATGGCGCGGGCCGTTGATGGGGTCCTCCATTGGGTTGTGCTCAGCGGAGGTCTGTAGAAGAGGATGTGCACTGGCTTTGTTAAACACTGAGGCAAGGTCTTTCGATTGGTTGCGGCCATTGTGACAGGAAAAGCAAATTTGTTCCTCTTTCGCCTGGATGAGCAACCGGCTTTTCGAACCAGCCTTGTGCGAGACGTGGCAAATTTCGCAGCCGGTAACATTGGCAGTGTGGGGGGATGCAGCATTCCGACGGGTGGCGATTTTTGCATTGAGTGTGCTGACGGAGGCGAGTTGGGATGACGCGGTGCTGTGCGCTGAACCGGTCCAGCCAGGTTCAACATGGCATGCCATGCAAAGCGCAGAGGTGGTGTTGTCCATCACCAGAAAATTGCCGAATTGATCGTTGTGCGGATCGTGACAGGTGACACATTGGAGCTTGTGCTGCGAATCCAGTTTCAATGCGGGATTGATGGTGTTCGGATTCAGGATTTGGTTGTCGGCGTTCGCAAGATTTTGGTCATAGACGAAGGAAATGGGATGATCGCCGGAAAGGTCCGTGCCGAGATTATCGGCGCCGGCGGGCATGGTTGTGACGCCATTTTGCATGGCGATGGGATTGGCGCGAGAGCTGACCATGCCCAATGCAACTGTTCCATCATGGCAACTCAGGCAAAGACGCGAGGAACCATCGGGCTGGCCGACAGCGGCTTTCAAGGTGGAACTGCTGTAAACAACATAATTTGTCACTGAGGAGAGGGAATGACTCCAAAGCGGCGTTTGCCCTGTCGTGCGATGGATCGTGTGACAGAAGATGCAGAGGTTTGTCTCGCTCGCAGCCTTGACGGCGCCCGAGCCGGTGACACTCAGGTTATGGGCCGTGGTCATGATGCCGCCCGCGCGCGTCTGGATGCCGGGGATGAGGATTAAAAGAACAAAAACAAGAACTTTCATGGCGCACCTATGTATTGGAAGATTTGCACGCGATGGTTGTACGGATCGGCGACGTAAATGCGGTTGTCCGCGCCGATGGCTATGCCGGCCGGAACACCAAATTGCCCCGGCTTCACGCCGCCTTGTCCCCAGCTCATCAGGAGACGGCCGGAAAGATCGAAAACCTGGATGTTGTCGAATACGGCATCCACCACGTAAATGTGGCCGAAGCAATCCGCCGCAACGCCTTTGGGTCGCCCGAAATGCCCCGGCGCATCCCCTGCACTGCCGATTTCCGAGATGAATTTGCCTTGCGCATCGAAGACCTGGACGCGGCTGTTCAGCGAATCCGTGACGAGCAGATGGCCATGCTTGTCGGCACTGATGTGCGTTGGGAAGTTAAACTCACCTGGATCGGTGCCGCGCTTGCCGAATTTGAATTGCGGGCGGCCCTGTAGATCGAACGCATGGACTGTGTGCTGTTCCGAATCCGCCACAAACAACGTATCGCCATTGATGTCGAGGCCGACCGGGCGTTGCAAAGGAGAACCGATGACAAACTGTTCGCGGCCTTTTTCGTCGAAAACGATGACCTTGCCGAGTTCGGAATCTGCGGTGTAAAAAAATTTGTCACGGCGAACAATTGCAACCGGGGAAGCAAACTGAATCTTTCCGATGTGGTCCCAACGGTTCCATTTTTTGCGAGCGACTTCGCAAAAGTAAACCGCCCGGTTAGCCGTGTCGGTGATGTACAAATTGCCAGCGTCGTCCGTCGCGATGCCAAAAGGTTTGATCAGGCCGTCGCGTGGGGCGGTTTGACCTGTGAAGAAGCCGGCGACTTTCTGCCAGCGCGATGGAAAGCTGCCGATATCCGAAGGGCCGGAAATGCTTTTTAAATAGGCGATGCGCGGTTCGTCAGGAGGCGCTGGCCAGACGAGATGCGGGACGTCGCGCCCGTTTTTTTCGGACGCAATAACCTTGTTGGGAACACCCAAAAACGTCAGGGCAGCAATGCTGATTGAGATGCCGACCCGGGCAAAAGGCTTCGTTGAAAAATGTTGTCTTTTCATGTTAAAAGTTCCTCCGCAGGCGGATGAAGGCGTAATCGCGCAGCATTCTTTCGCCGACGAGACTTTGTGTGTCGTGTTCGTAACCGAGGTGGACTTCCGCCCTTCCCATCTGCCAATTCAAATAAGCGCGCGCCGCCAGCAGGTCTTCGTTGAAACCAAAGCCGCGCTGCACCAGATAACCCAATTCCCCATTGACACTCACGTGCGGGTTGGGACGCCACTCATGGCGCACCATGAAGCTGTAGAAGCTCAGGTGCTGGTTTTGCTCATAGGAACTCAGCGTTGTTGGCGGATAGGTCAGAAATTGCTGCGCCAGGTCGATGCTGATGGTGGAATCCGCATCCACAACAAACGAGTAGTTCTCAAGTAAATTCCAGCCATAATAACTGTAGAAATCGGAGCGATGGTCGGTGTAGTCCGCGTGCAGGTTTGCATTGAGCCAGTTCAGGTCGGCGCCGACCTGGACTTCGCGCACATTATCGAGGATGAAATCAGGCGAGTCGGTGTGATTTTGAGTGTAATCATAATGAGCGAAAACGTCGGCGCGTTCCTTCCAAAAGCGCAACGTGATCTGGGACTGGCTGGCAAAGGTCCTGTAGGTTCCGGAAGGATTGGTTTCGATCGTGTACGTCACCAGGATCACGCGGCCTGTCTGCAAGTGTGATGTGCCGGTGAACAGGATTTGGATCTGCCACGGGTCAGTGGTCGTAATAAGGCTGTAATCCGAGCCGGCAATGAGCGGAACACCATTCGCATCGGTGATGGAAACGATCGAAAGGTCGCGCGGTTGACTGAGCCGGATGAGGCCGTTCAAAGGGACGCTATGGGACTCGTTGGGCACCAGCGATGTTGAACCGGTGGCGTCCTGCTTGTTCCAGGTGTAACTCCCGCTATTGTCTATGATAAGTCGTCCCCAATCTCCGAGTTTCTTGGTGTAATCCAGTGTGCCGGTTGGCCCGAGGGTGTCGAGATCGAGCGTGTTGCCATCCGTCTGGCTGTTCAGGACAGACCCGCGCGCTTCCACACCGGAAACAAGGCTTTCAAACAGAGTATGCTGGATGCCCATCGTGGCAAAATGTTGCACCGCGCGCGCGCCGTCGCCGGAATAATAGGAAAAGGCGTAATTATCGTAATTGAGCAGCTTCGGAGTGATGTTCAGGTAGTAATTCTCGGTGGCGTTGACGTTCACGGACGACGAACCGGCGGTGTCAACATCGTAAAGCAGGAATGTGGACCTGAGACTGCTCTGATCGAACTGCTCCTTGTCGAAGATGGAAGCGCGCTGGTAACTCGTGTCGCTGGGATATTCAACGCCGCCGGCATTCAGGTCGCGATTGAACATGCCAGATTCATAGCTGACATCCGTGACCGTGTTTTGTCCGCGCTCATTGCGCGCATGCAGATCGAGCAAGGTCTGGTCCATGCTCGCAGTTTGGTTGAAGCCGGTGCTGTCCTCGTGCGTTTGCTGGAAGGAAAGCGTGACCGGCACGGGACCATCCCGGTAGCCGGTCGTCATCCCGTAACTTTGCGAATCCACGATTTCCGTGTTGAAGATATCGTATTTTACTTCTCCGTAATTGTGATCGTACGTGAGCGTAGTGGCGTAAGGCTTGATGCTCAGCAGATTTGCAGAGAATTTTCCGTTGAGCATCAATTCATCACTGCGGACAATGGCATTGGGCGGGCCTTCAAGGCGGATAAGGTAACCGGGTTCGAACAGGGCGGAGTACGTCAAGAGGTAGGGATGATAAACGTAACCGTCCCATTGGAGCCCAAAGCTGGGAAGGACATACAGCCGTTCCAACGGTTGCCGGCCACCGAGCGATGAACTAAAGGAGTCCTTTTCCAGTTCTATGTCGGTGTTGATGTACTTAAGCTGGGGCAGCCAGCGTGATCGTTCTGTCTCCTGTTGAGCCTCCCATAGATCGATGTATTGCGCCCGCGCGCGGGGAATCGCCGCCAGGACCAGCGCCGCCGCGAGACAGTTCCCGCAGCATCTCGCGAGCCGGAACAGTGACCTCGTGGGTTTTGTTGCCATAACTTATTTCGCCTTCGCCTGAGCGACGGGTTTGAGCAGGTATTTGTCTTTCCCGAGGTGCGGATCATGACATTCGATGCAGGCTTTTTCTGTTTGGCCCGCGTGGGACTTGACGGCGACGAGGTCCTTTTCCTCGTGACACTCGAAGCAGACCTTCTGCCGATCTTTAATGAGAAGCTTGGGCTCGTTGGAGACGTGCGGATTGTGGCATGAACTGCAATCACCGTTGCCAGCCGGTTCGTGCTTGAAAGGCGCCTTCGTGAGCGCGGATTCCAGGTCGTCATGACA
>DASRBR010000554.1:0-2361 GCA_035653495.1 Verrucomicrobiia bacterium | reverse complement strand
ATCACAGGGCGAGTGGGATCAAGTTTTTTGGCTGTCGCATACAAATCTGGACCGAAAGGAACACCGCCCCACAGTTCATTTCCCATGCACCAACTGAGCACTGAGGGATGGTTGCGCATTTGACGGATGTAATCACGCCACACCTCCTTATAGACGGCGTAGCTCGCCCGCGAGGCTCGGTTCAGGTATTCTGCGTAAGCGAGCGGAAGTTCGGGCTGAACCAGGATTCCGACCTCATCAGCAGCTTCCAGATACGATTCGGTAGGCATCATGGAATGATGACGAACCGCGTTGAATCCAAAATCCTTCCGCTTTTGCAGGTAGTTTTTCCAAAAACTTTTGCTCGCCGGCGGAAGCAATTCGCGCGGAAAATTAAAATCGTCCCCGTAGCCTCGCAAATAAAATGGACTCCCGTTCAGGACAAACCGGCCGTCTTTGATCTCCAGCCGCCGCAAACCGAACGTGATTTCGCGCTCATCGAGTAACTGGCCGTTTTGGGTGAGGGCCAAATGCAATTGGAGCAAGTTCGGCTTTTCAGGTGTCCACAAAGGTGCATCCGCAAGGTTGATTAGGAGATTTGTCTGCGAGCTGTTCAACGTAACCTGACTTGTTGCCAGCGGCGTTTTCCCTCGTTGCGTAACGCGACAATCCAGGCGTGCGTTGCCCGGAGCTTTGGCGAGAAGCAATTCGACGCGCGCCTGTTTTTGGAGCGGGTCGGGATCAACAAACACATCTTCCATCCAGTTTTGACCCGTTGCTTCAAGTCGGACGTGTTCCTGAATGCCGCCCCAATCCAAATCCATGAAATCAATGACATCAAAAGTGCCGATCAATGGATCACGGGACCAGTCATGCCGGCTGTCCACTGCGATGACCACCGATTGCTCTCCGCGAACCAAATGTTCGGTGATGTTAAATTTGAAACCCACCGGATAGCCGACGTGCTCGCCAATGAAGTGGCCGTTCACCCACACTTTTGCGTTGCGGTGAACCCCGCCGATCACCAGCCATATCTGTTTTCCACGCCAGTCGGCAGGAATGGAAAAAGTCTTTCGATACCAACCGATGCCGACGGCGTTGTGCCGCATTTTCGACGTAGCTTCGCCAATGCCTTGGGCATCCCAACTGCCCGGCACCTGGATGGACTGCTTGTATTCAGCGGGACTGTCCACCAACTGCCGGTCAGCATCGCTTTCGCACGGGGAAAAATGAAACCGCCACGTTCCATCCAATGACAGCGTTGGCCGGGCTGCAGCATTGACTGCCAGCATCAAGAACAGAAAAATTGTCGCTGTGGTTTCCTTCAACGAAATCATCATTCCGGCGACTTGGGTTTGTAGATGCGGACGTAATCGATGAGGTAGGTTTGCGGCAGGATGGAGTCATCGACCGGGCCGCCCCAACTGCCACCAAGGGCGAAATTGATCAGGAGATAATGAGGTTTGCGGAACGGATTGTCCGCGCCCTGGCCGGCCTTGTCGATGGGCGAGGTGTGGTATTTGGTGCCGTCGTAAAAAAATTCAATCCGGTTGGTGTGCCATTCCATGGCGTAGATGTGAAAATCGTCGGCTGGATTGCCGGCGTCGATTTGGCCGCCGTTTGAGAGATGATGGCCATGGACTCCATAATGAATCGTGCCATGGATGAAATTGGGCTCCTTGCCGACGTATTCCATGATGTCGATTTCCCCGGCTGAGGGCCAGCCGACCTTTGGGATGTCTGCGCCGAGCGTCCAGATGGCGGGCCAAACACCCTTGCCGTGCGGAAGTTTGGCGCGAACTTCTACGCGGCCGTAGTTCCAGGTGAATTTGTTTTGCGTGGTGAGGCTGGCCGAGGTGTATTCGACCGGGGCGTGGTTGGGCGGTTGAAAATGTTCCTTGCGGCATTCGATGACCAGCATGCCGTTTTCGACGCGCGCGTTTTCGAGCCTGTCGTGCGTGTAAAACTGAAGTTCGTTGTTTCGGATGAATCCGGTTTCGTAACCCCATTTCGTGTGGTCGGGAAGTCCTTTGTAATTGAACTCATCGGACCAAATGAGCTGCCATTGGCCGCTGTCGGCAGCGCTGGTCGATGCCGCGATGAGCAGAACCGGCGCGAGGAGGGAAAGCGTGAGTCGCATAATGTTCATTGGGTAACAAAGAAACGGAGGTGATTCGAGCAAAGAAATAAGAGGTTGCGGCATCGCTCCCGCAGCTTCATGTTTTGCCTTCAATGAAAAAATTGCTGCTCATCGCGCTGAGTATCAGCCTCGCGTTCGCAACACCGGCGCAATCGGCCAGTCCGACGCCGCACGCCCCGGTCAAGATCATCTTCGATACTGACATCGGCAATGACGTCGATGACGTGATCGCGCTTTCGGTG
>DASRBR010000553.1:0-3606 GCA_035653495.1 Verrucomicrobiia bacterium | reverse complement strand
CAATGCCAAGACCGACGCGGTCAGCATCGGCACGGAAGTGCAGGTGACCGACCTCAACGCGAATCATCCGGAACATTTCACCATTCTTGGCGCGTGGGATTCCGACCCGGAAAAAGGCGTCATCAGCTATCTCACGCCCGTCGCGCAATCGCTCATCGGCCACAAAGCCGGCGAGGAAGTGGATTTCGACATGGACGGCGCGAAGAAGCGTTACCGCATCGAAGCCATCAATCCGTTCAAGAAGGTGTAAGGCGACAAGTTCGCTCTTGGTAGGGACGGCGCGCTGCGCCGTCCGCGGATCCCCGCATGCGGGACAGCGCGATGTCCCTACCATAAAGACTTTACGCCACGCCGCCGAAACTGACGTAATCGTCCACATCGAGCAGATCAAACCAGGTGGCAATGTCTTCCCGTTTCGGCGCAACGTTCTTTTGAAGCTCGTTGAAATAACCGCGCGACTCAAGGTCCGTCGGAGCGCGTTGGGCTGCGTAATCCGACCACGTCCGGATTTCGGCTTCAGAGCGTTTGTGTTTGGCGTTTTTCTCTATCCATTCAAGGATTTCGCCGTCGCCTTTCCCTGCCTCCAATTCTTTTTTGAGGGCTTCGGCATCAATGCCGGCAAAATCCGTGAAACGCTGGTCCATCGGGCAATTGTAATGGTATTCGCCATTTTTTCCGGCGATGGTGGCGCGGCCTTTGTCGAGCATGCGCGGCAGGATGGCATAACCGCCGAGGCGGACGCGCGCGCTGCGTGGCGGGCGCTTGGTCAAATCGGGTGCATTGTTCAGAGCCATAGTTTTCCTTTAAGTTCGTTCAATGATTTTTTCTTTGCGTGCCTTGCCGCGTCAGCCCAATGCCGTGCGGCGGGCGAGCCTAAAATGCACTCAACCGCCGGAAATGCAAGAGGCCACGGTGGTTGATGGTCTATCCGCGATACATCTTGCAAAGGACCTCCGTCACTCAACTATCAACCATCAACCATCAACTATTACTTTGGCGCGTCGGAGACTTTGAGCAGCCGCGTGGTCACGTTCTGTTGCATTTGCGAACTCAACCCCTTTCCTCCAGCCGCAGTTTTCAAAGTCAGGCTTTGTTCGCTTGTGGTTTCCAGCACCATTCCTTGATCGGGATCATACCAAGTCTTGCCGGTAATTTTTCCGTTGTCCATCGTGATCTGCGGCGCATTGGTGGATGATGCCGGAGGATGGGAAGTGATGGTGCCGGTGAAATCGAGCAGCGCGCACTTGTGGCCGTCATGCTCCTGCCAGCCTTTGAAGGTGTAGGTCATCTCCGTTTTCATTATTCCCATCTGGGCGTTCTTTGATTCCATGGTGACCGGCCAGGAATCTCCGACCTTCACCGGTTTGTCCGGCAAACCCTCGCCGCGCTCGACCCATTGCTTGATGGTTTCTTCGCTCAGCAATCCTTTCATCAACGCAGCGGCGTGCGGATCGCCGGCGGACATCTGCTTGAGAACGTCCTCCAAGCCTTCGATCTTGACCAACTTGCCGCTCGCATCCAAAAAACATTTCGCACGCAGCCCGGTCATCTTCCGGAACAACGGCGCGGCCGGGTTTTTTCCATCTTGCGACTCCGGCCTTGCGGAATCGAAATCAATGACCGTCCGGCCGTTGAACGTGCCGTTCACCTGCTGGCCGGTGAATTTCAATTCAACTTCCATGCCGCCGTTCGTTGTAGCACTCAACGCAATGATGGCATAGCGCTGGACCATGTTCATGGTCTGGTCGACCGTTTGCGCCACGCCGGGTTCGCTCATCTTTGAAGTCTGCGTGAATGTCACTTCGTGGTCATATTGCTTGCCCGGCTGCCATTTCAATCTCATGGTGACCGGGCCGCTAGGTTCGGTCTGAACGCCGCCCGATGCGCCTCCTGCCGGCGCATTGGCGCTCTCTTTCGATTTGGAACATCCTGCCGCGAAAACCCAAACAATCAGCGCGCCAATTGACAAAATCCCGTTCAGTCTTTTCATGTTATGAATCCCGGTTGGTCTGCATGCGACACAGCTCACAAGCCGGCCACACATGCAAAGCAATTTCATACAGGTGATTCTCCCTCCCTGCACCAATAAAATGGCCGCCGGTTCCCGTTCCGCAAACGAGGGGCTGCGAATCTCCAGGCAAGCCTTCTGCTTAACTGACCGCCAAGTCGGAGTAATTGAGGTGCTGGTTCATGTCCACCCAGTAGGTGTCCAGCACTTTGAGCATGTCAATTAAAGTATGGATCCCGACCGGTTTGACGAGATAGGAGTTGGCGCCGAGTTCGTAGGCACGGCGAATGTCTCCCTCCTGGTTGGACGCGGTGAAAATTACGACCGGCAAAGTCTTCAACTGTTCATTCGCCCGAATCCATCTCAGCACGTCGAAACCGGTCATGCGCGGCATTTTGAGGTCCAGCAGGACAAGCACGGGGAGCGGATTGGCCTCGCGATCGCCGAATGAGCGTGTGCCGGAGAGATAAGCGATCGCGGAATCACCGTCGCCGACGCTTTTCAATTCAAAGGAAACCTCCGCCCTGCGACAGGCTTGCTTGAGCAACACTAAGTCGCTCGGATCATCGTCCACATGCAAAACCACATTGCCGCTTGCGTTCATGACGGATGCGAACGCTGCGCACGGCGGGATTTTGAAACTTGCCCGGTGCTGGCAAAGCCATGCTCCCGGTCATCCCCCGTTTGAGGGATGTCCCAGCCGCTTCCCTTGAAAGCAGCGTTGCTTATTCTATCTCAACCAAAGATAGGAAGTACGCAATGGGTTGATTGCCTCATTTGGCAATCAAACACGGGCGGCAAGCATCGGTTGCTCATTCAGCGTCATCCAATAATGGCCTATGCCCCGGACCATCTCGACCAGCGACGACAATTCGACCGGCTTTACGAGATAAGAATTCGCGCCGAGTTCGTAGGCACGGTTGATTTCCGAAAGTTGGTTGGAGGCAGTGAGCACGATGACGACCATGCGCTTGAGCAACGGATGACGGCGAATCCATGCCAGAACTTCGAGCCCATGCATTCGCGGCATCTTCAAATCCAATAAGACCAGTGAAGGCATCGGGAAGCATTTGCGGTCGGCAAAAGGGCCTTCGCCGTCCAGGTAAGCGCTGGCTTCTTCCGGATTGTTCACGGCCTGGACGTTAAAATTCAATTGTGCGCTGCGTATTGCGTGTTTGAGCAGGACGACATCATTATCGTCATCGTCCACGTAGAGGATGGTCGGTATATTATTATTCATTTCGTTTATCGTCGACAGGCAAATCCGGCCAAATACGCCACCACCGCTACAACTCCCAATCCAGTCCCGCCCGGTCGTTACACCAGCATAACGCTGGTAAGAGTCAGACACCTCCTCCCTGCAAACGTTCGAAACGAATCAATCAATTGATTATTTCAAAGCCGCCAGGGCTTCCTTAAAGTCTTGCGGCCACGGAGCTTCCAAGCTGAGTTTCTTTTGCGTTATCGGATGCAAAAAAGTCAGTTTGCGCGCGTGCAGCATCTGGCGCGGCGCCGCGTAACCGGTCAACTCCGCCAATTTCTTGTTCTGTTTTGCCCCGTAAGTCGAATCACCGATCACAGGATGGCCCAAATGCTGG
>DASRBR010000552.1:0-3325 GCA_035653495.1 Verrucomicrobiia bacterium | reverse complement strand
CGACTTCATGACAGTCGCCTCCCCGGACGAGAAGCCCCAAAAATGCGACGTCCCTCTTGCCTCAGCCGTATTTTTGAACCTCAACTGAATATGATGCGCCAAACTCCAGCCGCAGGCTGGAAAGCCTGCGCTACGTAGCGCAATGAACCTGAAAAGGCTCGAATTGCCATTGACGGGAGGGAGGTGACGAAGCATTTTGTGGCAGATGCCGGAAAGGCGTCTTGTTGTGAACACCAGCATAACTGCAAACCGAATCAAGGCCGCGCGCTTGATCGCCATCGCCGCGGATTTCCTGCAAATCGCCGTATTCCCTTTATTCCTCGAGGGCTTGCTTTCGCCAATCAATGACGCCTTGGACGTGCTGGTATGCATTCTTTTGACGTGGCTGGTTGGATGGCATTTTGCGTTTCTGCCGAGTTTTCTGGTCAAATTCGTGCCGATGGCCGATTTGGCGCCCACATGGACGATTGCAATTCTTTTTGCCACGCGCCAAAAAAGCGTTTCCTCCGACACCTCTAACGTGACGGAAGTTTATGCGGAAGCGACACCCCTTCCCCCGCAACTTCCCGAGACCCGCTCTCAGGCGAAATAACAGTTCGCGCGGAGTCTATTTTTTCACGGCCAGCTCGAGGATTCTTCCCGGCATCATCGGAACGCGGCCGGAATTGTCGAGCACGCGCGTGTATTCGGCGATGTAAATCTTGCCGCGCCCGGCAAGGTGGATGTCGATGGGTCGAGCGAGCGGCGCGATGAGTTGTTTTATTTGCGCGTCGTAAACGCCGGAATCATTTTTCTTCAACTTGATTTGAAGCAGGTCGAACCCGACGTCCTTGTCGCATCGAAGCAAATTTCCAAAACGCGTGGCCAGATAAGTGCCGCAATAACCGGGAGGAAAATCCTTGCCGAGATAAACGATGCCACCCGGCGAGGAATGCGGATCGAAAGTGTATAGCGGTTTGGCCGCAGAACCGCCCGCGTCGGGACCGAAGTTGGCGATGGGAATCGTCATCTTCAATCCGGGCGGCGGGTCAGGAGTGAAGGCGTACGGCTTGTTGGTCCAGTTGGAAAATTGATACGGAAAACCGTAATGCCCGCCACGCTTGATTTGGTTCAATTCCTCGGGTGCGTCCGCGTTTGGCCCGTTTTCCGTGGCGAACATTTCACCCTTGTCATTCCAGCAAAAGCCATAGGGATTGCGCACGCCACGCGCGAAGATTTCGATGTTGGGTTGTTGTTCCGCGCGCGGGTCGAGCCGCCAGATGACTGAAGTAATGGGCGTTTCGCCGGCCTGGGAATAATGCGGGTCGTCGCCCGGCTCGCCGCCGTCCGTGCGCGAACCGCTGGTGACATAGAGAAAACCATCCGGCCCGCGCGCGATGTTGCCCACGCTGTGGTTGAACGGCCCAACGCCCCACGGATAATTCGTTTGCAACCACGGGCGCGGCCCGGCGGGTTCGCCGTCACGAACGGATGTCGTGCGGAAAATGGTGACTTCGTCCAACACGTAAGGTTGAACATCGTGAAAATAATTCACCACGATGTACAACCGGCGTTGCTCATCGAGCATCAACCCAGTGCAGGTGACGTGTCCACCTTCCGGGCACGCGTAATCGTCGCCGGCAAGGATGCGTTGCAAGGCGCCGTTGGCAATTTCCACGCGCCAGACGTCGCCATTTTCGCAAAGCACGTAGAGCACCTTGCCTTTGCCATCGCTGGCCATGCGCGTGGGATGATTGGGCATGCGAACGACTTCGCGCAGCGTGAAACCTTCCGGCGCCTTCGGCAGCGGCGCGTAAGGATAAGGTTCCTGCACGGCTTGCGCACCGGCGCATTTTTCATGGACTTTCCGCACTTCCGCAAGCGTGACAGGGCCGTTCGAGTTGCCAAAGCTGTTGTGAACGAACGTCAACACGTCGGCCAGTTGCGCGCTGTCGTACGGAGCGGGCGGCATCACTCCATTATAAACATTGCCGTTCACGGTGATGGCGCCCGTCAAGCCGGTGATGAGAATGCGGATGCTGCGTTCCTTGTCGGCGGTCAGAAAATCCGATTTTGCCAGCGGCGGAAAAGCAGTTGGGACGCCCTGCCCGTTCGATTGATGGCACATGAAACAGTAACGCGCATAAAGTTGCGCGCCGCGGTCCATCTGCTCTTTGGCGACGAGTGTTTGGGCGTGGACGGGTGCCGGAAAAGTAAATGCAGCAGCGATTTGCCCGATAATCACGAGCAACGAAAACAATTTATGATGCACTGGGAACATGCAATTCAAGAAGCGAAGGTATCGCAGAAATTTTTTGTGCGAGCAATGGGAAACCATTGAAACACGGTACAAAATCTGAGGACTTGACGAAAATTGGAATCTCCCCTTATGGGGGATTCATTCCCTTCGCGCGCAACCAAAGGTTGGGCGATTTCCTGTTGTTTTTTCGGCGGCAAACATGGAGCATTCGCGCATGGGGATGAACTTTTTTCAACAGCAGGAACAGGCGCGCCGAAGGTCGCGACGCTTGAGTTATCTTTTTGTGCTGTTGCTCATCGCGTTCCTGGTGTTCGTCTATTTTATCATCGCGCCATGTGTCTTGGAATTTCACCACTTGAGGAAATATCGCGTGGGCGTCGCTGGATCACTTGTGCTGATGTGGTTCGGGATCATCCAGGCTTTCTTTGAAGTTATTTTTCAACCCGGCCACTTTGTGAAGGACTACTGGCGTCCGCTGCTGTTTGCGGAAATTTCCGGCGGCTTGCTCCTTATCATTGTTTGTGGCAGCATTTACAAAATCGCGCAGCTTTCGCGCGGCGGCTCGGTGGTGGCGGAGTTGTTGGGCGGACGCTTGCTGGACCAGCGTCCGACCGATATCGACGAGTTGAAATTGCGGCACGTTGTCGAAGAAATGGCGATCGCCTCCAACATGCCTATGCCGCAAATCTACGTGCTCGACAATGAACGCGGCATCAATTCCTTCGCCGCAGGACATTCGACGAGCGATGTGGCCATCGGCGTGACGCGCGGCTGTCTGCGATTGCTGACGCGCGACGAATTGCAAGGGGTCGTTGCGCACGAGTTCAGCCATATCCTCAACGGCGACACGCGCCTCAACATGCGCTTGATGGGGCTTGCGCACGGAATGCTTTTCCCAAGCATTGTTGGCCGCAAGCTGGTCAGTTATTGGATAGCTGAGGACGAGTTGACAGATTCAGTTTTCGACAAACGCTCCCAATACGCCATTCCCCTGCTTTTTCTCGGCAGCATTTTGCAAATCACCGGCTGGTTCAGCCTGCCGTTCGTGCGGTTGCTGAAAAGCGCCATCTGCCGCGAACGCGAATG
>DASRBR010000551.1:0-2159 GCA_035653495.1 Verrucomicrobiia bacterium | reverse complement strand
GGGCGGAATTGCTCGGGCGCGCCGAAGTGGTCGTTTACGACGCGCTGGTCAACCGCGAACTGCTCCGTCTTGCGCCCAAAAATGCCGAGGTCATCTACGCCGGCAAACGTTCCGCCGACCACGCCATCCCGCAGGATGAATTAAACGATTTGCTCGTCGCAAAAGCGCGCGAAGGCAAAACCGTCGTGCGCCTCAAAGGCGGCGACCCTTACATTTTTGGCCGCGGCGGCGAGGAAGCCGGCCAACTCGCGGAAGCGAACGTCGCGTTCGAAGTCGTGCCGGGAATTTCGTCAATTGCCGCCGGGCCAAATTACGCGGGCATTCCCATCACGCACCGCGACCATTGCTCAAGCTTCACCGTCATCACCGGCCACGAAGACCCGGCCAAGGACGAATCGAGCATTGATTGGGCGCAGGTCGCAAAAATTTCCGGAACGAAAGTCGTCTTGATGGGCGTCTCGCGCATCCGCGAAATCATGCAAAAACTGGTCCAGCACGGCCTTGATGCCGCGACGCCCGTGGCCATGGTGCGATGGGGAACGACCGGCCGGCAGCAATCCGTCGAAGGCACGCTGGCGACCATCGCGGATGTTGTGGAAAAAGCGGACTTTAAAGCGCCGGCAGTGACGGTCATCGGCGACGTGGTCAAGCTGCGCAAAAACTTGAACTGGTATGAGCAGCGGCCGTTGTTCGGCAAACGCATCGTCGTGACGCGCACACGCGAACAGGCCAGCGAATTGAGCCGGCGGCTTGCCGAGTTGAGCGCCGAGGTTTTGGAAATCCCCACCATCAAGATTTTGCCGACAGACCGGCGGGCGGATTTGGCGGACGCGCTGCTCGAATTGAATTCCTACGACTGGCTGGTGTTCACCAGCCCGAACGGCGTGACGATGTTTTTCGATTCGTTTTTCAAGGCGTTCGAAGATTTGCGCGACATCGGCGGTGTGCGCATCGCCGCGGTCGGCCCGGCAACCGCCGCCAAGCTCAAGGAACTGCATCTCAAGGTGGACGTGATGCCGTCGGAATACGTGAGCGCGAAAATCGTGAAGGCGCTCACCGCCTACGAGAGCGTTGAAAATCTTAAAATCCTTTTGATGCGCGCCGAAGTGGCGAGCCCTGATTTGCCGCGCGACCTTGAAGCGATGGGCGCGATCGTGGATGACATCGCCTGTTACAAAACCGTGCCGGAAACTGAGGACGTGAGCGGTGCGGCGGCGACGTTGACGGAAGAGGGCGCGGACTGGATCACGTTCACCAGCAGTTCAACTGTGGAAAATTTTCATGCGCGGTTCGATTTGCCGGCGCTGCTCAAAAAATTTCCGAAGACAAAAGTGGCATCCATCGGCCCTGAAACCACCAAAGCCATTGCGAATCTTGGGTTGAAACCGGCCGTCGAAGCCAAACCGCACACGATTGAGGGTTTGGTGAACGCGCTGGTGGACCAGTAAAAAGTTTTAACCACCAAGGATTCATTTTTCATTAAGTAGGAACATTGCCATTCCGAACACGCATCGAGAGAAATGCGAGAATACGATATTGTTGAACTGACCTGCGATCTCAGTGAACGGCTTCCAACCGGAACTCAAGGAACGATTGTCATGGTCTATCCTGGACAGAGCACCGCGTTTGAAGTGGAATTTATGGATCAGGGCGGCAAGACTATCGAAGTGCGCTCCGCGCTGCGGGCGGATCAACTCAAAGTTGTTTGGAAGGATGCGACACGCCCAGAATTTTGACTCGACTATAGCGGGACCATACCGGCTGCTCGATAACAGCTATACTGATATATGTTGCTTACTTTGCAAAAGGAAGTGCTATTCTCTTTGGCCTGTGATGGGTCTGCCTCAACAAAGGTTGTGGTTGAATCCGCCGTAGCCAACTGGCGAAGGCGGCTGGGGGGGATTTGACATTTGAATCGGATGCGGGATGCGGGTTCCGGTTTGGGGATTTGCCATCCTCTATCCACCACCCCCGGTAATCCTCGGGTGCAGGTCGCGCCTGGTGTGTCGGCTAAGCAGCTTGTGACACTTAGTTTGTGACGGGTTGTGACGCCTTGTGACGCTTATTTGCGTATAAAGCGGGCTAAAAAATAATATTTTTTAGCGCGGTGTGAAAGGTTCCGGCCAGTTAACACATGCTGAAAATAACGTTTTCAGCCA
>DASRBR010000550.1:0-5522 GCA_035653495.1 Verrucomicrobiia bacterium | reverse complement strand
AAATAACTGACGCGCCGGGAGTAAGCTGCCGCCTCCGCAAAATCCATAAGGCGGATTCCAGGCGTGTGCAAAAGCTTGCGCATCAAAACGGGCGACGCGGAATCTCCGGTCATGAACACGGCATCAATTTGGTTGGTGAGCAATGCCTGCGTTGCGTGTTCCGCGTCCCAATCGAGCAATTGCGTCGGGCCATTAGTAGTGATGCCGCTCATTTCGAGCAGAGTGAGGGCGAGCGAACGCGTCCCGCTGCCTCGCGCCCCGACGGCAAGTTTTTGGCCGCGAAAATCCGAGAGCATGTCAATTTTGTTGGAGCCACGATAAAAGACGAGCAGCGGCATGTTGTAAATGCTGCCGAGCGACACAAGTTTTCCGCTGTCCGCGCCGTTGGTGTTGCCGCCCTGCACAAAGCCGACGTCCACGTTGTAGTTCGGGTTGTTCAACCGATACAAGTTTTGCAGCGAACCCTCCGATGGCAGGATTTTCAATCGGATATGGACATTCGTCCACAGGTAGTTGGAATACCGGACGGCATTCGTCTCGAAAATGCTTCCGGGCGGCCCGCTGGTGATGATGATGGTTTTTGGCGGCGCGGAATGCACCGACCAAAATATCGCCAGTCCAAGGACTGCGATGATAAAAAAGATCGTGCCGCTCGCCAATCGCCAGCTCATGCCGAAAATTTCAACCAACGGCGCGATTGCCCGCTTGAATATGGATTTGCGCACTGCCATTTTATTTTTGTTCGATCATTAAATTTTTACATTCGCCCCGCAATTAACGGCGACAATGCAGCGTTACTTTAACCTTTTCACACCGGACCTGAAAACCTAAAAACTCGACGATGCGGAAGACGAAGATCATCGCCACGCTCGGCCCTGCGACGGATTCACCGGAAATTCTCGCGCGTCTCATGGATGCCGGCCTGAACATTTTCCGGCTTAACATGTCGCACGCCACGCATGATTGGACGCGACGCATCGTGCGCGACATCCGTTCCATCGCCGCCGAACGTTCCAGCACGGTCGCCATCCTGATGGACACGCAAGGCCCCGCCATCCGCACCGGCGATTTGCCCGTTCCGCTGCATCTCCGGCCTGGCGAACATTTCACGTTCACGGTTCGCGGCGCGAAAAGCGAGGAAGTCAATTCCGTGGACGTCAATTACGCGGAGTTCATTGATGATATTCACGTCGGCGACACCGTCCTGGTGGACAATGGCGCGATCCAGATGAAGGTCTTGAACAAGCAGGGCAACAAAGTCCAATGCGAAATCCTCACGGACGGCAAGCTTGGCAGCAGGCGGCACATCAATCTTCCCGGCGTGAAGGTGAGCCTTCCGGCCATGACGCAAAAAGACATCGCCGATGTGCAGCTTGGGCTTGAGCTTGGCGTCGATTTTATTGCGCTTTCATTCGTCCGCACCGCGCGCGACGTGCGCGAACTGAAAAAACTCGTCACAAAAACAAAATCACACCGGCCACTGATCGTCGCGAAAATCGAGGACCAGCAGGCCATCAAAAATCTTGAAGCCATCGTGACGGATGCCGATGCCATCATGGTTGCGCGCGGCGATTTGGGAATCGAAGTTCCCTACGAAGAGCTTCCCATCATCCAGCGGCGCATCGTAAAGACCTGCCTGCGCGTGGGTCGCCCGGTGATTGTCGCCACGCACATGCTCGAAAGCATGATCCAATCGCCCATGCCCACGCGCGCCGAGGTCACCGATGTGGCAAACGCGGTTTATGAGGAGGCTGACGCCATCATGCTCAGCGGCGAAACGACGGTTGGGAAATACCCGTTGAAATGTGTGGAGGTGTTGGACCGCATCGCGCAACGGATTGAACAGAGCGGCGGCGCTGGCTATGCCGAGCGCGCCGAACTGGTTGATCCGCGTGAAAAACTCGCCAAAAGTGCCGTCGTGATGGCGAATGAACTTCGCGCCGAAGCCATCCTGAGCCTTGTCCGGCACGGGAGCATGACGCGTTATCTTTCCTGGTTGCGCCCGCGTTATTCGCCGATCTTTGCCGCCGGACCGGATGAACGGATTGCGCGCCAGCTCGCGTTGAACCGCGCCGTGATCCCATTCGTCCTGCCGCTCGATCCGATTGACTTGGATGGCAACATCACCGCCGCGTTGAAGACGCTGGTCGAGAAAAGATATTTGCGCAAAGGCAACACCGCGGTGGTCGTCAGCTCCATCAACGCGGACAATCAAATTCTGGATGCCATCCAGATGCGGGTGGTGTAAAAAAGTTGTGAAAAAGAGGCTGTTAATAATTATCTGTGTAGCGTCGGCTGTCACAGCCACCAGTTTCCTTGTACGACCGTTTTTCGCAGAACCGTCTTACGAGGGAAAATATTTAAGCGACTGGATCTGGCAAATGGAGACGAGTGATCCCGGGCCGAAAAAAGAACACGCTCGAACGGTGGTCCAAAAATTAGCTCCCGAGTACCTGCCTCTGCTGCGGCGATGGATTCGCGAGCAGGATAAACCTTCTCTCATTCAAAGGTATGATGAGGCCAGAAGCGCTTTTTTGTTTTGGCTGATGCGTCATAAAATCATTGAAAATAAAGGTGTAACCCACCTCCAAGATTATCATCACAGCCATCGCACGATGGCTGTATGGGCATTCGAGGCTCTCAATCCGCTTCAAAAAATATTATCATTCCGGAATTGGTCGAGATGCTTGGAGATCGAGAGGGAAAGACAACCGAACCGTCTGAACTTGCGAGCACTTCGTTATGGGCTCTTTCCAAAATGGCACCGGAATCCATCGTCCCGCTGACGCATACCTTTACAAATCAAGACAGGATTACTCGAATGATGGGAGCTGGTTCGTTGAGCTTGATTGGCCCAAAAGCTAAATCGGCCATTCCAGCTTTGAAACTATTGCTCAAAGACAAGGATGTTGATGTGAGGCTCGCCGCAGCTAATGCGCTCGGAAAGGTTGGCTGCAACCCAGATGAGTTTATCGATGTCGTCGTCGATGCATTGCGAGAATCAAGTGCAAGTTCAGATTTCCTGGATTTTCGGCTCGACATTTTAGTCGATTACAAGGAACACGCGAAATCGGCAATTCCAGTGCTTTTAGATATGTTGAAGGCTGTTCCAGAGTCATCGAATCTTACGAATATGATGGATCGTCAGCGATTACTGGGTGTGATACAGCAAATTTCGCCCGAAACAATTCCAAAATCCAAGCGCGAGTAGAAAGGTCCGAATTTCCCTACGCAAAATCCCCCATTGTCCCGCCGCATGGGGTGAATTACTTATTAGAGTAGGATTCAGCAAGGAGGCCATTGTTCCCAATGAAGCACAAACATGATACGGAACATCCGCCTGAAAACGTCAGCGTTGCGCAAGTCGATGCGGCAAAGGTTGATAAAAAGGCCCGCAGACACCGGCGCTGGCGGATTTTTGGGATTGTGGTGCTCGTG
This sequence comes from Verrucomicrobiia bacterium, assembly GCA_035653495.1. Taxonomy (GTDB): domain Bacteria; phylum Verrucomicrobiota; class Verrucomicrobiia; order Limisphaerales; family Pedosphaeraceae; genus DATAUW01. Next base: position 2,084 of record DASRBR010000550.1, on the reverse strand, counting down.
CTGGTCGTGTTGCTCTGTATCGGGCGTATTTTTCTGCCTTACGCGGTTCGGGATTATGTGAACCGAACGCTGGACCAGAATCCGCTCTATAGCGGACGAATCGGCACGGTGACGATCCATCTTTGGCGCGGCGCGTACAGCATCGAAGACGTTCGCCTCAACAAAACTTCCGGCAATGTTCCCGTGCCGCTGTTTGAGGCGCAACGCGTCGATTTTTCAGTGCAATGGAGGGCGCTGATGCATCACCGCATCGTGACGCGCATCGTCATGCAGCAGCCCCAGCTCAATTTCGTGGATGCGCCTGATGAAAGCCAGTCCCAAACCGGTGGCGGTGGGCCATGGTTGCAGATGATCCAGCAACTGTCTCCGTTCAAGATCAACAGCGCCGAACTGCACGATGGCTCGGTCCATTTCCGCACTTACAAATCACAAAAGCCGGTTGACGTCTATATTTCACAGGTGGAGGCGCGGATTGATAATTTGGGCAATATCCAAAACGAAACCACGCCTCTCAATGCCACGGTGCAGGTCAAAGGCATGGCGATGGACCAAGCCAACCTGGAGTTGAACATGACGCTCGATCCGTTTTCGTATCAGCCGACGTTTCATCTCGCGTTGCGTTTGCTCGGCCTGGACGTGACCAAGATCAATGACATGGCGATGACCTACGGAAAATTTGATTTCAAACGCGGCTGGTTCGACCTGGTGGTCGAGGCAGATTGCAAGGAGGGGCAGATCAATGGTTACGTTAAGCCGCTCTTTCGTAACCTGAAGGTGTTCAGCGTCGGCCAGGACATCAAGGAAGATAATGTGCTGCAGTTTTTCTGGCAGGCTTTGCTGGGCGCAGTGACGACGGTTTTCAAGAACCAGCCGCACGATCAGTTCGGCACGCTCATTCCCTTCAGCGGCGACATCAGCGCGGGAACCAACACCGACCTGCTCGCCACCATCGCAAACTTGTTGCGCAACGCATTCGTCCGCGCCTATCTGCCACGCCTGCAAAATGGTCCGCAAACCGTGGATGGCCTGACCTTTTCACCGCCGGATGTGACCGCGCCGATTTCACCCAGTTCTTCACCCTGAAATAATCCTATGAACAACACAATGAACAAAAATCGTAAAACCAACTGTTCGCCGGTCGGCGCTATGGGCCACGGGCTGGCGTTCGCATTGCTGGCGATCTTTTCTGTCGCCCCGCTTGCCGGCTGCCATACCAAAAAACCTGAAGCACAAAACCAGAGTTGGTATACGTCCGGCAGCAAGGAAGCCGATCAACGCGCCAGCCAGCGCATGGCCCAATATGAGCAATTGAACGGCTCGGGCGAAGGTGCCGGCGAAAAGGAAAAAGGCGCGGTCGGGAACAATTCAGGCACAAACGGCGCGGCCATAGCGAAGGGCAAACAATCGTTGTTCGAGCGCCTCGGCGGCGAACAAGGCATCACCGCCATCGTGAAGGATTTTCTGCCGCGCGCCATGCAGGACCCGCGTGTCAATTGGGACCGCAACGGTGTCTCACGCGGCGGTTTTAGTTTTACCAGCGGGGAATCCGTTGCCTGGAAAGCGACGCCGCAAAATGTGGCGACGCTTGAAAAGCACATGGTTGAATTTCTCGAGCTTGCGACCGGTGGTCCAACCCACTACGAAGGCAAGGACATGAAGAGCGCCCACAAGGACATGCACATCTCCAATGCGGAATTTGATGCCGTCGTCGGCGACCTCAAAGTTTCGCTGGACCAGCTAAAAATCCCCAACACAGAACAAAAGGAGTTGCTGGCCATTGTCGAGAGCACGCGACCGGAGATTGTGACCAAGCGTTAAGCCGCGCTGGTCTGTTTTCGGGTAGGGACATCCCGCTGTCCCGCATGCGGGATCCGCGGACGGCCCAGCGGTCCGTCCCTACCAAACAGGCGGATGGTAGGGACGCGCTGCTGCGCGTCCGCTCTTCGTAGCTGAAAACGTCAGTTTTCAGCCAGCCGTTCCAATTATTTTTTTCTTATAGCTGCAACCAGGTGCAACCAGGTGAAACAAGGTGAAACACCCGGTCGAACTTTCGCACTTCGTGAACGCGGAACCCGGAACTCTGA
>DASRBR010000549.1:0-7924 GCA_035653495.1 Verrucomicrobiia bacterium | reverse complement strand
GCAATCCGTTGCGAAATACGAATTCGTCGTGTTTCCACCACCTGCTGCCAAACCAGAGCGCGCCAGTCACGATGCAAAGTGTGATAATCCCGGCGATCCAGCCTTTGAGAGAATCGCGTAGCCCAGGCTGCGCGCCAGGAGCGAGCACGCTGTCCCGCGCCGCGCCCATCACGATGGCCACGCCGCCGATTACCAGGGCGATGCCGAGCACGGACAAAATGATTCCCAACGCGCGCGGCAGCGGTTTTTGGCGGAGCGCGACCGAATTCACAGGAATTTCAACCGCGCCTTCGCCAGCGGAGCCGCGCATTTTGACTTCGATGCTGTAACCGCCGGAGGTCATCAGCCACAACTCGCCGCTGTAAAGATTGGTCGCGCCAAGAACAGCCTGGCCGATGTCCGGCGGCGGAGCGTTCGTGACCGCGCTGCTCACAAAAAGCGGACGGAAGGAAACTTCCACCGGCAGGTTTGTATCGTTGCGGACGAGGATTTGCGCGCGACCCGGAACGACTGTTGGCATCCGGATGGTCACATGCGCGGGATACGGGCCGATGGTCCCTTCGTAAAAAACATCCGGGCTGCCGATGTGCGCCTGGGCTGAAAATCCAAAGATGAAAACGAAGACGATCAATATCAGCAAACGACTTGAGGCAATCCTAATTTCGGAAATGGCGTGATGGAGTATTGGAGTAATGGGCGACAGTAATCCAAACCCAATACTCCAGCACCCCACCACTCCAATTCGAGACTTCATCGCTTCACCTTTCGCATCCAACTTCCCCAAAGCAGCGCGATCCATGACATCAGGCTGGCAAACAGCCAGCATTTCAAGAGGCGTACGGGCGTGAGGATTTGGTTGTCCCACGCGGACGGATTCATGTCCCAAAATTCCTTGTGCCATTCGCCGGGCCACGTGCCGTAGCTCCAATTGCGGTTTCCCGCGAAAAACCAGTTTTCTGCATGCGGCGACAACATGAATTCCGAGAAGAACCATTGCGTCGCCAGGAGCAGCGATAGAAAAATCGCCGCCACGATGATGGCCCGATCAATACGCCACCATCGGAAATCGTCACCCATATTGCGCAGGAACAGGTCGATCCCAAACGCGGGCACGACGAGCAACAATGGAAAGAGAGGCGGGACCATGTGCGTGACCGGCGTGAAAATCGGCGCGAGTTTTGGTTGCGCGGGAAACAGCGGCAAAATCCAGACCATCAGGCATTGCAGCATCATATAGACCGCGGCGACGCGCGTCGCCGGCCATGAGATGCGTGCCGCGCGGCCCATCGTCACCAGCCGGATGGGGATCATCCACGCACACCATTTGTAGCATGCATATCCATGTTGCATGTTCGGATAGGCGAACTCGGTGATGAACACCGTGCCAAACGTGAGAAAAATCGCACCGACATAAATAAACAAGCCGCTCCCGACGCCATTGGCTTCGCGATTTTGCCGCGCGAGGGTCAGCAGCAGCGCGCCGATGCTGACGGCCAGCATTCCCAATCCGAGCAAGGTGTGCGGCGGGCTGATGATTTTGACGTCCAAACCGTAGGCGTTGTGCCACCAGTCATCGAACGGCGCGGAAGTGAGCATCGCCATTGCTCCCCAAATCGCGACCCATGCGCCCAACGGCGCGCGCGCGCCGAAAATATTGACCGATGCGGCGCGTTCCTCGGGCGTGGAGAAAAAGGTGTATTTCAGCGCCAGCCATCCGCCGATGCTTCCGGCCAATGCGCCGCCGAAATAAATCGCCATGTGCGCGGGCGTCCAGAACGTGTCGCGCCCGATGCTCATGTGCCAGGAGATGTCCCAAATAATTCCGATGAGAATGCTCGTCGCCGCGAGCGCCATCCCGTAACCAGGCCAGTTGGACAATCCCGACGCGGCCGATTCCATTGTCCACTCGCTCTCCGCGTGGCTGGTTTTTGAAAGCGATAAAGCCATATCACCGTCCTTGCCCATTTCTTTTATGTTCCCTGCACTATCCCATTTTCGCGAAGAAGCACAATTACAAATGCAATCAAGGGTTGTAATCGTGAGACAGCCGCGATTGAGAACGGTGATTTACAAATCCTGCAAATAAAGCTGGCGGTTGCGCCACAGATACAACATGCCTGAAATGAATGTGAGCGCGACGGAAACCCAAATCGCCAATGGCGTGAACAGATCAATCCACGGCCTGCCGAACAACCCAAATCCAAACACCACATGACCGACAACACCCCAATCATTGTAGCTGTGCTGCACGAGAATTGCGATGATGGCCACGATTTGCGAGATGGTCTTGTGCTTGCCGTAACCCTCCGCCGCAAGCACGAGGTTTTTGGACGCGGCGAGAAGCCGCAGGCCGGTGATGGCCAGTTCGCGCGCGACGATGATCACGACCATCCACGCCGGCATCCAGTTGAGGCCAACAAACGCGATGAACGCGGAGCAGACCAAAATTTTATCCGCGAGCGGGTCCATGAGGATGCCGAAGTTCGTGATGAGCTTGCGTTGGCGGGCGATTTTGCCGTCGAAATAATCGGTGAGACTCGCGACGCAAAAAAGCGCCAGGGCGACCGTTTCGCGAAATTGCACCCGTGGCGAAAAAATTACCGCCAGGAACGCCGCAGTCAGCACGAACCGGGAAATGGTCAGTTTATTGGGCAGATTCATCAGACAGAATGCGGGGATTAAAGACCGAACCGGAGATTGGGTCAAACTTTTGTAGGTTTACCGATTTTGTTATAAACTGCCGCAGTTTTGACTTTTGCTCAGTCTTGCCCCAGTATTCGCCCGCATGAATGTCATCCGCCACACAGACGCCGATTTCGCCGAAAAGCTGCGCCAGCTTGCGGCGGCATCCAGTCTCTTCGATCCGGTCATCGAGGAACGCGCGCGCGGAATCGTTGAGGCAGTGCGGACTCGCGGTGATGCCGCGTTGCTTGAATTGACCGAGCGTTTCGACGGCGCGAAACTCACGGCGGACCGCTTGCGCGTCACCGCGCCGGAATTGCTGGATGCCTCCTTGCGGGCTGATGAATCGTTGCGCGCAGCGGTGGCACTCGCCGAAAAAAACATCGCGCATTTCAGCCGTAAATCACTGCGAAAAAACTGGTCGGCGCGCAATGTGCAAGGCGCAAAGGTGGGCGAAAAATTCGATGCCTTCCAGCGCGTCGGCATTTACATCCCGGGCGGCACTGCGCCGCTGGTTTCAACCGCGTTGATGACCATCGTGCTCGCGCGCGTCGCCGGTTGCAAAGAAATCGTGGTGTGCACTCCGTGCGGTGCGAACGGAGCCATCAATTCGGCGCTGCTATTTGCGGCGCGTTCGGCTGGCGCGACGGAGATTTATCGCGTGGGCGGCGCGCAAGCGATTGCCGCGATGGCCCTCGGAACCGAAACCATCCGCGGGGTGCAAAAAATTTTCGGGCCGGGCAATGCCTATGTGGTCGCGGCCAAGCGCCTGCTTTTCGGCCATGTTGCCATTGACCTTTTGCCAGGCCCCAGCGAGGTGCTCGTGCTCGCGGATGATACCGCGAATCCAAAATTTGCCGCTGCTGATTTGCTGGCGCAAGCCGAGCACGGTTCCGGCCATGAACGCATCTGGCTGGTCACCACTTCGGCTAAAATTTTGAGGGCGGTCGAAAGCGAGATTGCGAACCAACTGCCAAAGCTCGCCCGTCGCGAATTCATCCAGCGCGCTCTGGACAACAATGGCTGGCTTATCCAGGCGAAAAATCTGGCCGATGCGATTCAACTCACCAATCAAATCGCGCCGGAACATTGCGAAGTGATGACCCGCAATGCGCGGAAAGTTTCGGAACAGATTGTCACCGCCGGCGCGATATTTCTCGGTTCATTTTCGCCAACCGTTCTTGGCGATTACGTTGCCGGGCCGAGTCATACGTTGCCGACCGGCGGCGCGGGCGCGTCGTTTGCCGGGTTGACTGTGGACCAATTTCAACGCCGCACCAGCGTGGTCGAATACGATCGCGCTGCGCTGAAAAAATCATTGGCCGCACTGAAAAAATTTGCCGAAGTCGAAGGACTTGACGCGCACGGAAAATCGGCAACCGATCGAGTTTAAAGTTTAATGTTTAAGATTTAAAGTTTCGGTGGTCATAGCTAATCGCCGCACGAAAACGACAGGGCTTCTTAATCAGACAATTGATCAGCTCGAAACGGCTTATGAAATCATTAAATTTTGACGAAATATATCCCGCTATAAACAGTTTAATATCCGATTTACGCCTTTCTGGGTGCAATCGCTTGGGTGACATTCTAGACCACCGAATGCATAAAGTGTCATGGACCTCACGATCAGAATTGTTTGTAGAGCTTAAAACAATTTTAAGTAATTCACTTCAAACTTCGAACGACGGGAACAATTTGCCCAATGAGAAAAGAGTTCGTGTCGAGCAAATATTAGACTCTATAAATAATTATCTGAGCGATGTGCGGAGTTGAACTGTTCTGAACGAAGCATTATCTGCCCGTTTATCCTTTCTTTTTTAATATCGCCTTGCTCGCGCGGAGCAGCGCATCGGCTTCGGCGTCGGTGCCAATGGTGATGCGGAGATAATCGCGCACGGCAGGATATTTGAACCAGCGCACAAGAATTTTGCGCGCGCGAAGTTTTTCGAGCCACGCTTCAGCAGGAAAACGCGGCGGTCGCGCCTGCAAAAAATTCGTTTCGCTGGGCAGGACGGTGAATCCCAACGCGCTCAGTTCGCGTGCAAGTCGCTGGCGGGTGGCGATGATTTTTTTGAAGTTCGCGCGGTAATAAGGAAGATCATCCAACGTGGCGAGCGCGGCAATCTGCCCAAGCCCGTTGACATTATAGCTGTCGCGGATTTTGTCCAACGCACCGATGAGCGCGGGGTGGCCTATGAAATACCCGACGCGCTGAAAGCAAAGTGAGTAAGCCTTGGAAAAAGTGCGCGAAACGATCACGTGGGGAAATTTCAGCGCGAGCGGCAGCGCATTTTCGCTGGCGAAATCCACATAGGCTTCGTCCAGCACCACCATGCCGCGCTGCTCACGGCAAAGGCCTTCGAGTTGGTTGCGCGAATAGCCGCGTCCGCTCGGCGCGTTGGGCGTGGTGATGAACGTGAGCGCTGCACGAAAATCCCATGCCATCGATTTTTTTAAAATTGCCAGTGGCGGAATGCCAAAGTTTGCATCAAGCGAAACGGCGTTGATGCGCGCGCCGTGAATTTCCGCAAGAACGGGATACAGTGAATAGCTGGGCGAAAAGAATTGAACGGTGTTTGCTGATTTTGACTTTTGAACATCGGTTTCCACGAACGCCCGCGTTGCCAGCGCGAGCAATTCATCCGAGCCGTTGCCGGCGATGATGTTTTCCGGCGCGCAACGATGCAAGCGCGCCAGTTTTTCGCGGAGCGATTGCGCCGTCGGATTCGGATAAAGCCGCAGCCGGCCGTCCACGGCATTTTTTATGGCATCGAGGACTTTTGGCGAGGGCGGGTAAGGATTTTCATTCGTGTTGAGCTTGATCAGCCCCTTGATTTTCGGCTGTTCGCCAGGGACGTAGCTGTGCAAACGCCGCACCAGCGGGCGCACGAGCGATTGCGGATTTAGTTTTCGGGCTGATGACAACTTTTTCACGCGACGGAAAAACTACCGCGCTTGAAAACGCTTGGCAAAACGAAAGTCCTCCCGCCGACGTGCCGGGCTGGAACACGGCGCTCCCGCGCTTTCGCCAGCGCGTTGGAAAGCTTCAGCAAATCGGGCTTGCTATTTGAAACGCGCACCCGCATATATAAATTGATTTTAGAAAGTAATTTTATGGCTGACATTGCTAACAGATACGGCGAAAACGTGCCGGGCAAATTTTACGTGGACAATCAATGCATTGACTGCGATTTGTGCCGGGAAACTGCGCCCGACAATTTCACCCGCAGCGACGACGGCGGTTACTCCTATGTTTACAAGCAGCCCGGCTCGCCGGAAGAAGAGGCGCGCTGCAAGGAAGCCATGGAAGGCTGCCCGGTCGAGGCCATCGGCAACAACGGCGACGGCGCGTAGTTCGCCAAAACGATTTTGATTTTTGTGCCCGCAGGCAAGGCCTGCGGGCTTTTTTATTTTCTGCCAACGGTTCTTGCAGTCGTTTCCTTTTCTTGACCGTGCAGATTGAAAATGCCAAAAAATAGGCATGCTCAAAATAACCCTCGCCGCAGCCGTTCTCGGGCTGAACCTGGCGTCCGCATCCGCGGCGGATCATCTGCTGCACACTTTCAAAAAAGTCCGGCTCACCGATGAGTTTTGGAGCGAGGGCGCGAACTTCGGCGATTTCAATCACGATGGCAAGATGGACATCGTTTCGGGACCGTTTTGGTATGAAGGACCTGATTTCAAAAAACGCCACGAATATCGTCCCGCCGATCATTTCTGGACGCGCAAAAGCGCCGATGGCAAGGAGGAGGAAGTCCCCGGTTACGAAGGCGCGAACGGCATCAGGAATTCCTATTCGGATTGTTTTTTCACGTTCGTATATGATTTCAACAACGACGGTTGGCCCGACATTTTGATTTACGGCTTTCCCGGCACGGAAGCCGAATGGTTTGAAAATCCCAAGGGCCGCGATGGTGATTGGCAGCGGCACGTCATCTTCGACAAGGTGGACAATGAATCGCCGATGTTCACCGACGTGAACGGCGACGGCAAGCCCGACATCGTTTGCAATTCCGGCGGTTATTTCGGTTACGCGACGGCGGATTGGGACCATTCGGAAAAGCCGTGGAAATTCCATCCCATTTCGTCGAAGGGAAAATGGCAGCGCTTCACGCACGGCATCGGGGTCGGGGATGTGAACGGCGATGGTCGCATGGACATTTTGGAAAGCGACGGCTGGTGGGAACAACCCGCTTCGCTCGAAGGCGACCCGGTCTGGAAATTTCATCCGTATCCTTTCGCGCCAGCCGTTTCCGGCGTTCCCGGTTCGACCGGTTCTTCGCAAATGTATGCTTACGACGTGAACGGCGATGGCAAAAACGACGTTATCTGCGCGCTCGCGGCGCATGGTTACGGACTGGCTTGGTATGAACAAACCAACGACGACAAGGGTGAAATCACCTTCATCAAGCACATCATCCTTAATCCGATGGCCGGCAAGGAAAAACCCGCGCCGGACAAATATGGCGTTAGTTTTTCGCAATTGCACGCGGTGGATTTGATCGACATGGACGGCGACGGCTTGAAGGACATCGTGACGGGAAAACGTTTCTGGGCGCACGGCCACAATGGGCCCGACCCCGATTCCGACGGCACTGCGGTGCTTTACTGGTTCCAGCTCGTGCGCGATGGCAAAGGCGGCGCGGAATTCATACCGCACCTGATCGACAACGATTCCGGCATCGGCACGCAAGTCGTCGCCGGCAATGTGCAGAACAAAAAATTTCCCGACGTGGTTGTGGGCAACAAAAAAGGAACGTTCGTGTTTCTGCACGAGACCAAAAAGGTCAGCAAGGCCAAATGGGAAAAAGCGCAGCCGAAGCTGGTGGAGTGACGCGGTGGGTTAAATGGTTAAAAAGGTTAAATCGTTACATGGTTACAATAGACCGGCTGCCTCATGTAACCTTGTAACTATGTAACCATTTAACCACCCGCGCTGGTGAATGATTACGCCGCTGTAACGTCTGTCTTTAATATCTATGAAATCGCTTGTTAAATGGTTGGTCGCATCCGTCCTGTTTGTCTTATTTCAACTTTCACCCACGTGCCTTCTCGCCCAGGACAACTCCGCGCCGCCGGCGGACGTTATCAAGTTCGCCGGGCTTTCGCCGGAACAAGCCGCCAAAGAAATGACCCTCCCGCCCGGTTTCAAAGCCACGTTGTTCGCCGGCGAACCGGACGTCGCGCAACCGATCGCTTTTTGCATCGATGATCGCGGGCGATTGTGGGTCGCGGAGGGATT
>DASRBR010000548.1:0-2404 GCA_035653495.1 Verrucomicrobiia bacterium | reverse complement strand
AATAATTCCAAACGCGCGACCTGTGAAATCACCACCGCATCCGCATCGGCGAACGACTGCGCCAGCTCGGTTTGAAAAACATTTCGGCGCGTGGTGTTCGTGCGCGGCTCGAAAATTGCCCAGATCCTCTGTCCCTTGAATCGGATGCGCAAGGCGCGCAGCGTTTCACGAATGGCTGTTGGATGATGTCCGAAATCGTCCACCACGGTCACTCCGCCGGCGATGCCGCGCACTTCCATGCGGCGCTTGACGCCCTTGAACGTGTCGAACGCCGATTGGATCTGATGGTTCTTCAAGCCGCAATGCCGCGCGGCGGCAATCACGCCCAGCGCGTTGCGCACGTTCAATTCGCCCAACAAATTGATGCGGAACTTGAAGCTCGGCATCTCGAATTCCGTGACCGTCGGCGCGAGCACAATTCTTTCCGCGCGCCACGCGTTGCCTTCGCCCAAGCCGAAACGTTTCACTGGGCAATGCGTCACGTTCAAGAGCGGCGCGAGGTTCGGGTCGTCGCCGTTCGCCAGCAACTGCCCGTTGCGCGGAATCAAATTGATGAACCGTTTGAACGAGGTTTGGATGGCGGCGAGATTTTCAAAAATGTCCGCATGGTCGAACTCGATGTTGTTGATGATGGCGATTTCCGGCAGGTAATGGACGAACTTGCTGCGCTTGTCGAAAAACGCGGTGTCATATTCGTCGCCCTCGATGATGAACCATTCGCTGTCGGTGAAACGCGCGCCCTGGCTGAAATTGTTCGGGATGCCGCCGATGAGATAGCTCGGGTTCAATCCGTTGTGCTCGAAAACCCAGGTAAGCAGCGACGTTGTGGTTGTCTTGCCATGCGTGCCGGTGACGACCAGCGAGCGTTTGCCGCGAATGAAAAATTCCTTGAGCAATTCCGGCAGCGAACAGTAGCGCAATTTTTTTTCCAGCACGACTTCCGCCTCGGGATTGCCGCGCGAAATCGCGTTGCCCACCACGACAAGGTCGGGCTTGTGGGCAAGGTTCTGCTCCGCGTAGCCGGACATGTATTGAATTTTCCGGTCCGCCAGAAACGTGGACATGGGCGGATAAACATTCTGGTCCGAACCGGTGACGGTGAAGCCTTTTTCCTGCATTGCGGCAGCGGCGGACGCCATTGCGGTGCCGCCGATGCCGATGAAATGAACTGAACGAATTCCAGCAAACATAAACAAATTTCAAATTGATAAAATCAGCAACGCAGCAAAGCAGGAATCCAAACAACCTCCAAGACAAAATGGTTCCAGCGCCTCACGAGCCACAATGATAAAAGATGATGATTTTAATTCGAGCAGCGCCAGATGCGTCGCATCGAAATGGCTGAAGACCGTAGCGCAGCTTTCCAAAGCTGCTGTATCGCCGACTTCCAAGTCGGCAATGCGTTGAAAATGGCGATGGAGCTGTTGCGGATTTGGAAATCCGGACACAGCGGACTTGGAAGTCCGCGCTACACAGATTAGTCCGTTGCGAAGTCAATCATGCTTCTTGCGTTAGCGATCTCACCCCAGCCATTCGGGATGATGATACGTTCCGTCATAACTGTGCGTGGTCTTGTAACCTTCGAAATGGCCGTTCTGCGCGGCTTCGGCGGTTTTTGCCAGCAACGCTGCCACTTCGGTTTTATTCATCGGCCGAAAACTTCGCGCCGCATCCAAAGCCTGATTCAAAATCTTCATGGAATCGCAACCCGTGATGACCACGCTGGTCGGCAGGTTCATCGCGTAATGCAGGCATTCGGTCGCGGTCACGGTGTTGCTGTTCAGTATCGGTCCGCTGCCGATCGGTTTCATGCCCAGCACGCCGATCTTTTCCTTGAGCAGCACCGGCAGCACTTTCTTTTCAAAACTGTCAAAGTGCGCGTCCATCACGTTGAGCGGCATCTGCACCGTGTCAAAATGAAATGAATGCTCAGACGCCGTTTGCAGCATCTTCAGGTGAATGTCCGGGCTTTTGTGTCCGGTGAAACCGATGTAACGGATCTTGCCCGCCTTCTTCGCGTCGAGCAACGCCTCCATTGTGCCGCCGGGAGCGAAGACCCGCTCCGGGTCCGTCGTTCGGATGATTTCATGGACTTGCAGCAGGTCGATGTGGTCCGTTTGCAAACGCGACAATGATTGCTCAATCTGTTTGGCGGCGGTTTGTTTGTCGCGCCCGTCAATCTTCGTCATCAGAAATACCTTCTCGCGATAACCGTCCCGCAATGCCTTGCCCATCCTGATTTCACTCTTGCCGTCGTTGTAATCCCAGCAATTGTCCATGAAACTCACGCCTCCATCGATTGCCGCGCGCACGATGCGGATGCTTTCTTCCTCGTCGCGTTGTTTGCCGATGTGAAAACCGCCCAGGCCGAGCATCGAAACTTTTTCACCGGTCGCGCCGAGCG
>DASRBR010000547.1:0-2000 GCA_035653495.1 Verrucomicrobiia bacterium | reverse complement strand
GGAAATGTAGCCCTGAAATATTCCCGGCAAACTGCCCAAGGCGAAAGTCACCCCATTGCCGCTGCCGCCCTGGTAGGAGATGACCGGAAATTGGCTCGGATACCCTTCCACATCCGGGAGCGAAGTGATGTTGATGGTGCCGGAATTGTCGCTGGAAAGAGTAACGACTTCCACATTGGTTTGATTGTTGCCAACAGGAATTTGCAGTTTCGAGCCGCTGTACACATACAACGCGGACAAGGGCAACGCCGGCGAGCCCACCGTGTTGCTGACGGCCAGCGTGGCGTTGGTCAGATTGATGGTGCTGACGCCGCCGCCCGCAACTATGTTGGTGGCAATGACCGAACCGCCGGTGACGTTCACCGTTCCGGTCGTGAGAGGTGCCCCCGAGGAACCCGTGGTGGTGGCCAGGTTCAATGTCCCGACGTTGAGAACCGCAGGGCCGACGATGTTCACAGTGCCAACACCATAATCGGTGTCCGAATGCGCCTGGTAACCAGCGTAAAGAGTATTCACTGTAAAGTTGCCAGCGGCCAGGCTCAGCGAGCCTGTGGAAGCATGGCCTCCAGAAACGTTGGGCGAGCGCCCCAACTCCATCGTGCCCACCAACGCATTCACCGAGCCGCCGGTGAAATCAACCGCACCGATGGGAGCAGTCGAACCGCCGGTTTGGGCAAACCCATCGCCCACTGCCCACGTGGTGACCGGACTCACGCCATCTGCGGCACGTATGAAAGCCGTGGGTCCAAGCAAGGGATTGGCATTGGTCAAACTGGGATTGAAGGCCATTTCACTCGCGCTGTTGCCTTGTTTATCCACGCCGACAAGAATGTTGTTGACCTTGATCAGGTTGCTCGAACCGAGATAAAGAAAAGAAGGGATGGATTGCGAAACGAGGGCAGCGCCGATGTTTAATCCAACCAATGTCGGACTGCTGCTGGCGCCGTCGTTTACGGCCGTGGCGGAGTGCGCAGTGATGATGTTGGTGGCAGCAAGATATAAAACGCCCACCGACTTCAGTGAACTGGAGGTCGATGCGCCAATATTCAGGATGTTGACGTTGGCGTTGAAAGTTCCCAAGCCGGATAAGTCCACGTTTTCGGCATAACTGCCTGACGAAGCTGTCGCCCAGCCGACATTCAAAGTGCTGTTCGTGTTAACGACATTCAACTGGCTGTTCGTCCCGAAGATGGTGACGTAGCCATTGTTTGCGCCGCCTTCCGCGGTCACGCCCGCAGTCAAGTTGCTGACGGTAAGCGTGCCGTTTCTGATAAGGGTGTTTTGGTAACTGTTGCTGTTCGTGTAAGTCAAGGTGGAGATGGCCCCGGCAAAACCGCTGTCCACGATGTTATTGATGTTAGCGGGATTGATGATGCCGCCTGCTCCCTGGCCGAGCGCCGAAAAAGGCGAGCCGGCGACCGCGGCGGTGCCGTTAAATAGAACATTGGAAGCTGCGCCCGGGACGGCTGCCGGACTCCAATTGGCCGCATCAGACCAGTTGGTGTTGAGATTGACCAGATCAGCGCCGGTCCAGACGCTCTGCGCGAGTGCCAATTGGGCAGAAACACAGACCATGGCTGCAAGAACGACCAATTTGAACGTTTTCATAGTGTGGTTGGGGATTTATCGGATGGTGCAACGATGTGGTTGTCCGTTTCGCGCTGGCTGATTTTCCAGCGGTGATGGTTGGCGCATGGAATGACATCAGGGTTGATATAACAATCCACAAATCCGCAGGGGTTGAACATGGCATCTTTGGGTCAGGACGGGAAAACCGGCGCGAAAACAAAACATATTTTTTAATTCAACAATTCCGAAAGCACAAAAAACTGGCCTGATGCAGCCTTCGAATTGATGTTGGTGGACCAGTTGAACGTACCGCTTGAGCCAAATGTGTTCGTGAGCAGCGGCGTCCAATGGTTCGAAGTGGTTCCGATGTTGGTCGCGCAAAGAAGGACGAATGGTTCGTTGATGACGCCACCAGTGGCCGTGACGTTCAC
>DASRBR010000546.1:0-8187 GCA_035653495.1 Verrucomicrobiia bacterium | reverse complement strand
CGGAACCATCTCGATCTTGCACGTCAGACGGCGGATGGCGGCTTTCAGCGTCGCTGCGTCAATCGGCTTGTCTTCCAAAACAAGCTCGGCAATGGCGTCGTCCTTGTTGGAAACGGCGTCAATCAACTCCGCCAGCGCACCCTTGGCGCGGTCCTGATGTTCGGCCGGAATGTCCGTGATTTCGTAATTGAGACCTTCGTTGGCGACGTCGCCCGGGCCCCAGACGATGGCCTTCTGATTGACGACATCAATCAGGCCGGCAAATTGTTCTTCCGCGCCGATGGGCAGGAAAATGGGGAACGCATAAGCCTTGAGCTTGTTGCGCATGTCGGCCAGCGCATTGTCAAAATTCGCGCCAATGCGGTCCATCTTGTTGACGAACGCGATGCGGGGGACTTTGTACTTGGTGGCCTGGCGCCAGACAGTTTCGCTTTGCGGTTGCACGCCGGCGACACCGCAGAAGACTGCGACCGCGCCGTCGAGCACGCGCATGGAACGCTCCACTTCCGCCGTAAAATCCACGTGGCCGGGAGTGTCAATGATGTTGATGCGGTGCGGCACGTCCTTGAAGGACTTGTAAAGCTGCGCTTCGCCCGGCTTGGTTGCCTTTTGCGTCCAGAAGCAGGTGACAGCGGCGGACGTGATGGTGATGCCGCGTTCCCGTTCCTGTTCCATCCAGTCGGTCACGGTATTGCCATCATCCACGTCGCCAATCTTGTGGATCAGGCCGGTGTAAAAGAGAATGCGCTCGGTCGTCGTCGTTTTGCCCGCGTCGATGTGCGCGGCGATGCCGATGTTGCGTGTCCGTTCCAGCGAATATTCGCGGTCTGGCGCATTCACTGCCGTCTTATTTTCCATTACTGCTTCCATCTAAATTTTAGAGAATAAAAACGCCCCGAGATACTTCGGCCTTCGGGGCGCGTTTGATTGTCGTTTATTTACCAGCGGAAATGGGCGAAGGCCTTGTTGGCCTGCGCCATCTTATGCACTTCATCCCGCTTTCGAATCGCATTTCCCTGCCCTTGATAAGCCTCGAGGATCTCCGCCGCGAGCGCTTCCTTCATGGGCAACCCTTTCCGGGCATCTGCAAAATCAACCAGCCAGCGCATCGCCAGCGCAAACTGGCGGTCCGCGGCGACTTCCACCGGGACTTGATACGTTGCTCCGCCCACCCGGCGGGCCTTAACTTCGAGTCTCGGCTTGGCGTTGTCAACCGCGCGCTGCAAAACTTCCAAAGGATTCGTCGCCGGGTTCTTTTCGGCGATCTTGTCAAACGCGCCATATACAATACGCTGGGCAATGCTCTTCTTGCCGCTCTGCATGACCGTGTTCACCAGGCGCGAAACCAGCGTATTGCCGAACTTCGCGTCCTTCATCACCGGCCGTTTATCTGCTTGACGACGACGTGACATATAAATCTCTCTTACTTCTTGGCTTCTCCGCCGGCGGCTTTCGCGGCCTTCGGACGTTTGACTCCGTATTTGGAACGGCTTACACGGCGTTTTTCAACACCGGCAGCGTCAAGCGTCCCGCGGACTATATGGTAACGCACACCCGGCAGGTCTTTCACGCGACCACCGCGGACCAGCACAATCGAGTGTTCCTGGAGGTTATGCCCCTCGTCAGGAATGTAGGCAATGACTTCATATCCGTTGGTCAGGCGGACCTTGGCCACTTTACGCATGGCCGAATTGGGCTTCTTGGGTGTGCGGGTCATGACCTGGATGCACACGCCACGGCGAAAGGGCGCCACTTCAAGCGCAGGTGATTTCGACTTGCGCTTCAGCTTCGATCGGCCCATCCGGACCAGTTGATTAATTGTCGGCATTGCTCAATTTGCTCAAATTTAGCTCCGTTTCCCCGAAAAAGGGAAACGGAGCGCGGATAATACCAAACTAATTCCCGATTGCAACTAGTTATTGAATAATTTTTTAACCCGCGAGCGGATTCTCCGCCAAGGCGGGTTCAGGCGCCTGTTCTTCTTCAATTTCGACCAGCGGATTCAACTGCACCTTGCGGTGATAATCGTATCCCGTGCCGGCCGGAATAATGTGACCCATGATGACGTTTTCCTTGAACCCGTGCAGGTAATCCACCTTGGCCAAGGTTGCCGCCTCGGTCAAAACCCGCGTGGTGTCCTGGAATGATGCCGCGCTGAGGAAACTTTCCGTCTCCAAGGAAGCCTTCGTGATGCCCAACAGCACCGGCTGCGCTTCGGCGGGCTTGCCACCCATTTTTTCGACGCGTGCATTTTCCTCTTCAAACGCGATTTTGTCAACTTGCTCGCCCCACAAGAATGTCGTGTCGGCAGGCTCGGTGATGCGCACCTTGCGCAACATCTGGCGCACGATGATTTCAATGTGCTTGTCATTGATCGTCACGCCCTGCAGGCGATAGACTTCCTGCACTTCATTGACCAGATGTTCCTGCAATTCCTGCGGGCCGCAGATGTCGAGAATTTCATGCGGATCAACCGGGCCTTCGGTCAACTGCTGGCCTTTCTTCACATAATCGCCCTTGAAGACGATGACGTGCTTGCCGATCGGGATGAGATGTTCCTCTTCCACGTTGGTCTGCTGGTTCTTGATCAGAATACAGCGCTTGCCGCGAACGCTCGGGCCGAAGTCAACGATGCCGTCAATCTTCGAGATTTCCGCGGCGTCTTTCGGACGGCGCGCCTCGAACAATTCCGCCACGCGCGGCAGACCGCCCGTGATGTCTTTTGTCTTCGAAGCCTTGCGCGGCGTCTTGGCCATCAAAGTGCCCGCGACGATTTTATCGCCTGCGTTCACCACGATGTGCGCGCCTGAAGGAATCGGATAATTCGCAAGCGCTTCGCCCTTTTCATCGGTGATGACAATTTGCGGATGCAGGTCTTCCTTATGTTCGATGACCACGATGGCTTCCTGGCCGATGGTTTCGTCCACTTCCTGCTTCATCGTGACGCCCTCGATGATGTCCGAGAACTTCACGCGTCCCGCTTTTTCCGAAAGGATGGGAACATTGTGCGGGTCCCATTGCACCAGCGTGTCACCCTTCTTCACCTTGCCCTTGTCGGGCACGGAGATGACCGAGCCGACCACGACGTTATGTGCTTCCAATTCGCGGCCGTCGTCGCCAAGGACGGAGATGGAGCCGTTCTTGTTCAACACGATGTTGTTGCCGTCTTCCAATGCAACGACGCGCAGTTCGTTGTAACGAAGTGTGCCGTCAAACTTCGGCTTGATGATCGGCTGCTTGAACACGCCTGCCGCGACACCACCGATATGGAAGGTGCGCATCGTCAACTGCGTGCCCGGTTCGCCGATGGATTGCGCGGCGATGATGCCGACCGCCTCGCCCAATTTCACAAGGCCGCCGGTCGCCAAATTGCGCCCGTAGCAAAAGACGCACACGCCATGTTTGCTTTCGCAAGTGAGCACCGAACGGATCTTCACCTTCTCAATGCCCGACGCGTCAATCTTCCTGGCCTTGATTTCGTCAATCTCCTCGTTCGCCTTGGCGAAAACTTCCTTCGGATTGTTCGGATTATGGATGTCGTCGCAGGCGAAACGGCCGATGAGGCGCTCGCTCAACTTCACGACTTCATCGTCACCTTCGTAAATCGCCTGCACCCAGATGCCGTTGGTCGTGCCGCAATCGGTGTCGCGGATGATCACGTCCTGCGCGACGTCCACGAGCTTGCGCGTCATGTAACCGGAATCCGCCGTCTTGAGGGCGGTATCGGCGAGACCTTTGCGCGCGCCGTGCGTCGAAATGAAGTATTCCAACACGGTCAACCCTTCGCGGAAGTTCGATAAAATCGGCTTCTCGATGATGTCGCCGCTCGGCTTGGCCATCAAACCGCGGACACCCGCCAACTGGCGGACCTGCTGGCGATTGCCGCGCGCGCCGGAATCCACCATGAGCGAAACCGGATTGTATTCCTGCTTGCCCTGGTTGTGGTCGAGCGTGCGCAACATGACGTTTGCGATCTGGTCGGTGCAATGCGTCCAGATGTCCACAATCTTGTTGTAACGTTCGCCCGGCGTGATGACGCCCTTGCGATATTGCTTCTCGACATCGGCGATCTGTTTCTGCGCGGCCTGGATTTCCTGGTTCTTTTCCTTCGGGATGATCATGTCATCGATGCCGATGGAAACACCGGCGCGCGTCGCTTCGCGGAAGCCAAGTTCCTTGAGCTTGTCGAGCGTGGCCACGGTCTTTTCATGGCCGCAAATCTTGTAACATTTCCAGATGAGGTCGCCCAATTGCGATTTGCCCACGACCTTGTTCGGGAAACCCATTTCCGGCGGCCAAATCTCGCTGAAAATCACCCGGCCAACCGTTGTCTCAATCACCTTCTTGTCGGCATCGCCGTATTCGGTTTTGGTGCCGAAATCAGGATTGGCAAGGCGGATTTTTTCGTGCGTGGTGATTGCGCCGTCAGCATATGCGAACAACACTTCGCTCTTCGAACCGAAGAGTTTCACTTCTTTCTTGCTGGCATTGTCGCCGCGCGGTTCAGCGGTGACGTAATAGCAACCGAGCGTGATGTCCTGCGTCGGCGTGATGATCGGCTTGCCGCTGGACGGGCTGAAGATGTTGTTGGGCGCCATCATCAACATGCGCGCTTCCATCTGCGCTTCCACGGAAAGCGGCACGTGAACGGCCATCTGGTCACCGTCGAAGTCTGCGTTGTAAGCGGTGCAGACCAGCGGATGGATGCGGATGGCCTCGCCTTCGATCAGGATCGGCTCAAACGCCTGGACGGACAAACGATGCAACGTAGGCGCGCGGTTGAGCAGCACCGAATGGCCCTTCGTCACTTCTTCCAAAATGTCCCACACCTCGGTCGTCTGGCGCTCGATCATCTTCTTGGCCGAACGAACGGTATGGACGTAGCCCAATTCCTTCAAACGACGGATGATGAACGGCTCGAACAAAACCAGCGCCATCTTCTTCGGCAAACCGCACTGATGCAGCTTGAGTTCCGGTCCAATGACGATGACCGAGCGGCCCGAATAATCCACGCGCTTGCCGAGCAGGTTCTGGCGGAAACGCCCGCTCTTGCCCTTGAGCATGTCGCTCAAAGATTTCAGCGAACGATTGCCCGCGCCGGTCACAGCGCGTCCATGACGGCCGTTGTCGAACAATGCGTCCACCGCCTCCTGCAACATGCGCTTTTCGTTGCGGATGATGACTTCCGGCGTCTTCAACTGCAGCAGGTTCTTCAACCGGTTATTGCGGTTAATCACGCGGCGATAAAGGTCGTTCAAGTCAGACGTCGCAAAACGACCGCCTTCCAACGGCACCAACGGACGCAAGTCTGGCGGAATCACCGGCAGCACTGTCAAAATCATCCATTCCGGACGGCTCTTGGACGAAAGCAAGCCTTGCAGGAGCTTGATGCGCTTGGCGATTTTTTTGCGGATTTGCTTGCTCTTGGTCTCGGTCATCCCGATCTGGAGCGCCTCAATCTGCTTGGCCAAATCCACGCGCATCATCGCTTCGCGCACCGCTTCCGCGCCCATCTTGGCGACGAACGCATCCGCGCCGTAAGTTTCCCGCGCTTCGCGATATTCGTGCTCGCTCAAAAGCTGGTTCTGCTTGAGCGGCGTCGAACCGGGATCAATCACCATGTAATCCTCGTAATAAATGACGCGCTCCAAATTGCGGGCGGTCATGTCGAGGACGAGGCCGATGCGCGCCGGCATGCACTTGAAAAACCAGATGTGCGAAACCGGCACGGCCAGTTCGATGTGGCCCATGCGCTCGCGGCGGACGCGCGCGAGGGTGACTTCCACGCCGCATCGGTCGCAGACGACGCCGCGGTGCTTGATGCGTTTATACTTTCCGCAGGAGCATTCCCAGTCCTTGACCGGGCCGAAAATGCGTTCGCAGAACAAGCCGCCTTTTTCCGGCTTGAACGTGCGGTAATTGATGGTCTCGGGATTTTTCACTTCACCCTTGGACCATGAACGGATGGCTTCGGGCGAGGCGACCGAGATCGCGACGTATTCCACCTGGTTGACCTTGTCCAGTCCCAGTAATTCGCGTGCGCTTTCTTTCGTGCTAATCATAATGCTAATTTTCTCCGGGCTTTATGCCCTTAAATTCAGTAATCGAAATCAGTTTATTTTTTCTTTCGCGGCTCTTCGCGCAATTCGTACGCAGCTTCCGTCTGTTCCCGGGAGAGTTGTTTTCGCGTCCGATGGATCTCCGCGATGATCGGATCGTGAACACGATATGGCCCGGTCTCAGGCAGCGGCTTCTCCGTTGCCTCGCGATGACGCATACGCGCCTGAAGTTCCTCAGCAGAAGAAACAGAAGGACCGGGATGCGGATGTTCCGCCATCCATTCTTTCAAATCGCGGCTGAATTGCTCCAATGTTCCGGCCTGTTCCGAAAACAGGTCTTTCACGTCTTCAATTTCCTGCAAGATCGAATCAACCTTCATATTCAATCCTTCCCATAAGCTGCAATGGGTTTCCCACGAAAGGAAACTCATAACCATGCTGTTCAGCCACTGGCCGGAGCTTTATCCATATCATCGCGTTGGCGAGATGCTTCATGTTCCATGTCAGCAGGTAGTTGATCTTGTAAACGGTCGCGAACGCCAAATGCACAGCATCAGCCTTTGCCTTCTTTGGCAATGCTCCTGCATTTAAAAAACGCTCTGCCATAACATCTACTTCGTTCGTGTGCTGCAACACTGTCAATCCGTTGAGTTGGTCGAGCCGTTTCCGGCTCATTTCTGCATCACCTACTGCCGCTTCTTTCAAGACTTCCGGCGACGTCACGCACTCGAAACGGGGACGACGCAAGCGCCACCAATCGGCAGTTAGTTTCTGCCATTCGCGCGCAAGCGTGTTTTCTTTTGTTCGAGCAACCAGATAACTCACAACACTCGTTTCGATGTAAACGCTTTCCATTAAATCGCCGTCAAAGCCGCGGTGCCCTCGGCAGGCTGGTCCAGCGGGTTCGAATAACCCACTTTCACATCCAGGCCAAGCGACTGCATTTCCTTCACCAACACGTTGAAGGATTCCGGCACGCCGGCTTCAAGGCTGTTGTCGCCCTTGACGATGCTTTCGTAAATTCGCGTGCGTCCCTGCACGTCATCGGATTTGACCGTGAGCAGTTCCTGCAGCGTGTAGGCCGCGCCGTAGGCTTCCATGGCCCAGACTTCCATTTCGCCGAAGCGCTGGCCGCCGTATTGCGCTTTGCCGCCCAACGGTTGCTGGGTAACGAGCGAATAAGGCCCAACCGCGCGGGCGTGGATCTTGT
The DNA here is from genome assembly GCA_035653495.1 of Verrucomicrobiia bacterium. Taxonomy (GTDB): domain Bacteria; phylum Verrucomicrobiota; class Verrucomicrobiia; order Limisphaerales; family Pedosphaeraceae; genus DATAUW01. The sequence continues at coordinate 918 of DASRBR010000546.1, read as the reverse complement.
CGGCCACCAAATGGCCGAGCTTCATCATGTAAATGTAGCCAACGACGATTTCCTGGTCGAAGACCTGGCCGGTGCGCCCGTCAATCAACTTGATCTTGGCGTGTTCCGGCAGCTTGGCTTCCTTCAGGTAGCCGCGGATGTCCTTCTCTTTGATGCCGTCGAACACCGGCGTGGCGAACTTCAAGCCAAGCAGCTTCGCCGCCCAACCCAAATGCGTTTCCAACACCTGGCCGACGTTCATGCGTGAAGGCACGCCCAGCGGGTTCAACACGATGTCCACGGGAGTTCCGTCTTCAAGGAACGGCATGTCTTCCTCGGGAACAATCTTGGCGACAACGCCCTTATTGCCATGGCGGCCTGCCATCTTGTCACCGACGGACAGCTTGCGCTTCGATGCGATATAAACCTTGACCGATTTGATGATGCCGGTGTCAACGCCATCGCCCGATTCCGCGCGTTCGATTTCCTCGTCGTACTGCATCTGCAAATCGTCGAACTTCTTTTTGAAGCTGCCGATGATCTCGTTGATCTTGTTGCGGATGGGCGAAGGATCGATCTCGATCCGGTCATAAACTGTCGCCAGCTTGCGCAACAGCGTCTTGGTGATCTTGCGGTTCGCGGGAATGATGATTTCGCCGGTCTCGGAGTTGACCACGTCCAGCGGAATCTTTTCGCCGAGCAAAATGTTGCTCAACGCTTCCGTCAACTGCTCGCGAAGCTCGTCGGTCTTCTTCTTGTATTCGTCCTCGACTTCCTTCGAGTGGCGCTTCTCTTCCGTGGCAGCCGACTTCGAGCTCAATTCCGATTCCTTCTTCGCGGAAACTTTGACGTCCATCACGATGCCGTAAGTTCCGGAAGGAACTTTCAGCGAGGTGTCCTTAACGTCCGCGGCTTTTTCACCGAAGATGGCGCGCAACA
>DASRBR010000545.1:0-2993 GCA_035653495.1 Verrucomicrobiia bacterium | reverse complement strand
GAAATTATTATGAGGAGGGCGGAATTGTTTCGCCGGATGGTCATTGCCGCGCGTTCGATGCGCGAGCGCAAGGAACGGTCTCGAGCGATGGGTTGGGCATCGTCGTGCTCAAGCGGTTCGCCGAGGCATTGAAGGACGGCGATGAAATTTACGCGGTCATCAAAGGAGCGGCCTTGAACAACGACGGCTCGGGCAAAGTCAGCTTCACTTCGCCGAGCGTGGAGGGCCATACGGAAGTCATTGCGCTTGCGCAGGCGCAATCCGGCTTTTCACCGGAAACGATTTCTTACATCGAAACGCACGGGACGGGCACGCCTTTGGGAGACCCCATCGAGATTGAAGGCTTGAAACAGGCGTTTGGCGCGGTCAGCAAAAAAAACTTTTGCGCCATCGGCTCGGTCAAGACGAACATCGGTCACCTCGACACGGCTGCCGGCGTTGCCGGTCTGATCAAGACCGCACTGGCGCTGAAAAATAAATTGCTGCCGGCCAGTCTTCATTTCACGCAGCCCAACCCGCGCATTGATTTTGCGAACAGTCCATTTTTCGTAAACACAAAATTGACGCCCTGGCCCGAAGGTTCGACTCCGCGCCGCGCGGGTGTCAGTTCGTTCGGCTTGGGCGGGACAAATTCGCACGTCGTTCTCGAAGAAGCGCCGCACCCCGCGCCATCGAGCCCCGGACGCGAATGGCAGTTGCTCACTTTTTCCGCGCGCACTCCGACTGCGCTGGATGCCGCCACCGGCAATTTCGCCGCGCATATAAAAACGCATCCCGAACTGAACCTTGCCGATGCTGCTTACACATTGCAAATTGGCCGCACCGCCTTCAACCATCGGCGCATCCTGGTTTGTCGCGATGCGGCGGATGCGATCAAAGCTGTGGAAACTTGCGACGCCAAACGCGTATTGACCCAGCATCACGAAATCAACGCGCCGCCGATCGTCTTTATGTTCCCCGGCCAGGGCGCGCAATTTGTGAACATGGGCGCGGAGTTGTATCGCACGGAAAAAGTTTTTGCGGAGGAAGTGGACCGTTGCGCAAAGTTGCTCCAGCCGCATCTCAAACTCGATTTGCGGCAGGCGATTTTTCCGCAACCCGGACACGAAAAAGCTGCCGAAGCATTGTTGATCCAAACGCGCATCACGCAACCGTCGTTGTTCGTGATCGAATATGCCTTGGCCCGGCTTTGGATGTCCTGGGGCGTGAAGCCGCGCGCGATGATTGGACACAGCGTCGGCGAATATGTCGCAGGTTGTCTGGCGGGAGTTTTTTCGCTGGAGACAGCTTTGGAACTTGTCGCACAACGGGCGCGTCTGGTCCAGATGCAACCCGGCGGCGCGATGCTTGCCGCGCGTTTGCCCGAACACGAGGCGCAATCGTTTTTGCAAGACGGCCTTTCCATCGCCGCCATCAATTCTCCGAACCTGTGCGTCATCTCGGGCCCGTATGAAAGCATTGAGCGGTTGGAAAAACAGTTGAGCGAGCGCGGCATCGCGGGACGCCGCCTTTCAACTTCGCACGCTTTTCATTCGGCGATGATGGACCCGGTCATCGCGCCTTTCACCGAATTGTTGAAGAAAACGGATTTGCGCGCGCCGACGGTTCCGTATGTCTCGAACGTGAACGCAAAATGGGTGACCGACGCGGAAACGACTGATCCAAAATATTGGGCGGGGCATGTCCGTCAAACGGTGCGGTTCGCCGAAGGTGTGGGAGAATTGTTGAAGGACGCGAACGTGGTTTTGCTGGAAGTCGGGCCCGGGCAGACATTGACCACCCTTGCCCGGCAGCATCCGAACCGCCACGAGTCGCAAGCGGTGATTTCGTCTTTTGGAGCGAGCAAGGACCCGCAACACGAAATTCCCGCCATCCTCAACGCGCTGGGAAAACTCTGGCTTGCAGGCGTGCCGGTAGATTGGGCGGGCTTTCATCAGCACGAAAAACGCCGCCGCGTTCCGCTGCCGACTTATCCATTCGAACGCAAACGTTTTTGGGCGGAGCCCGCCGCGCATGCTGGTGTCCAACCTTTGGCCGCGCCAGGCGAAAGCACGGAATTGTTGTCGGAACAAACGAAAATCAAATCGTTTGATTCTGCTTTGAGCGAAGCTTCGCAGAAAGTGAACGCGACCTCGCGCAAGGAGCGCATTCTTGCCGCAATGACAAAGCAGCTTGAGGAGTTGTCCGGCAAAAATGCGGCGGACATTTCCCACACGGCAACTTTTTTGGAAATGGGTTTTGATTCGCTTTTTCTTGCGCAGGCGAGCCAGGCGTTTTTCCAGAGTTTCGGCGTCAAAGTAAGCTTTCGGCAAATGCTCGAACAATTCAACACGCTCGACGATCTGGCGGAGCATTTCGACAAACAACTGCCGGCCGAACAACTTCCGGTGGATTCCACCTTGGCGGGCGCTTCCACAACTGTCATTGAACCAAAATCCGCCGAACCGCAAGTTTTGCCTTTGAGCGAAGCGCAAACAGAAGTTTGGCTGGCGACGCGCTGGAGCGAAGACGCGTGCCGCGCATTTAATCAGGTCGTTTCGCTGCGTTTGCGCGGTCAGTTGCAAATCGAGCCGTTGCGCCGGGCGCTCAATGCGCTCGTCGAACGCCACGATGCCTTGCGCGCGACGTTTCTGCCGGACGGTTCCGGCCAGCGCATCGCGCCGACCGACCAGATTGAGATGCCGTTCCTTGATCTCTTCTGTCAGGACCCGGCAAATCGCGAAAATCTCCTCGCCGAAATCATTTGGGCGGAAGATGCGCGGCCTTTTGACCTGGTCAACGGCCCGGTTCTCCGGGCGCGGCTCGTGAAGCTCCTTGGGGACGAGCACGTCCTTCTGCTCGCCACGCATCATCTGGTGATGGATGGCTGGTCCATCAGCGTTGCCTGCCGCGAACTTGGCCAGCTCTACTCTGCCTTCGTTCGCGGGGAAACACTGTCGCTCAAACCTGCTGCTCAATTGCGCGATTACGTTGAGTGGCAGACTGCGCCCGAA
>DASRBR010000544.1:0-4228 GCA_035653495.1 Verrucomicrobiia bacterium | reverse complement strand
CAGCGAAACCAATTCCACGTGGCCGTCGCTCAAACCCATATTCTCGAAGCCGGGAAGCGGCGAGCCGGCGGGAACATTTCGCGGTGCCGCCGCCGGAGGACGGCTGCCATGACGCGCAACCATCAAGCGCTGCATGCCAAGGGTAGCATAGGTTGGATCATACAAGTTCACTCCTGGCGAATCGTTTTCCATTACCCAGGCATCCACCCAGACGCCTTCGGCAAAGAACGGAGTGACCGAGGGCTGTTCAACAGAACTTTCCTTCATATAAAGGTACCCGGGATGTGCCGAGATAACGGGGTCCACATTGAGGGAGTCCTTGTCATAAAACCAGCCGTTCAGGATATAACTTCCCGTTAAAGGGGTAGTCACGTAAGAGGCCAGACCCCAATCCCAATTGGTGTCCGCCGCGCCGCCCAGGTTCTGCTGCGTCAGCGGCACCTGATCGTGGCAGGATGGGCAGGTGCGTATCTTGTCCACGGCGGAATAATTATTGAGCAACGAACCCATCCAGAGCGAATGCACGCCGTCCGGTGAACTGGGATCGGCATAGCCGAAAGACTGGCCGGTATCATCCATGTACATGAAACCCGAAAGCGTGAGCTGCTTCAGGTTGCTCGCGCAGGCGATGCGCCGGGCCTTCAATTTCGCCGCGCTCAGCGCCGGCAACAACAACCCCGCCAGAATCGCAATGATGGCTATGACGACGAGCAGTTCAATGAGGGTGAAGCCGGTGCGGAAGGAGCGTTTTGGGGCTTGGCTGCGAACTGATGCACACATGTTATCCAGTCGGTCAATAACGGCTTTTGCCGTTTTTTAATCTGGTGACTCAGCAACCTATAGCGCAGGAAGCAGAAATCTTCAATCTGAATTGTTTCCAAACGCTGGCCTTTTTGTGTCACCCGGCCTCAAAATGGCGCACAAGTCGAATGCTTTTAGATTTGTTTGCTGCCAGAATGCGAATTGCAATGTTTTCTAAACTTCAGTATCAGAGCTTCAAATGAACCTCTTTAAGAAACTCCATCTGCGGCAGGCTAGTTTCGGACAGGAATTATTCGTGATCATGTTGCCAGCCGTTCTTTATGTCATAGCTGCGTACGCCAGTTTGCGATTCGCACACATCTTCACTCCCGATGTGGCTTTCACAGATAGAGCCATTCAGCGATTGAAATCTGACGACAGCAATGGTGAATACAAAGTAAGTCCCAAGCAGGCGGCGGAACGCCTTGGCAATTCCTGGCGAGCAAGAGATGCACTGCTGGCTGATGCGGCAAAGACGCTGCGCTTTTTGGCCGTCGGGATCATTATCCCTCTCATTTTCCAGATATATATTGTCGTGCGCGTTTATTACACGCGGAAACCCAAAAATGCTGGACAAATCGAAAACCAGCAAACATCCAGCCCTCCCCAGATCACATAGCCATCCTACAAAAAATAGTAACCTTTCGCCGCGCGACAGGTCTAGTAACGCATAGCCCGAGCGTTCATCCGCGAGGTCAGGCGGGTGGGTCGAAGGGCGTCGGTTCCTCCCGCAACGGATGCATTGCGCCGAAAATGCGCTTTGTGATTCGCAGACTGTTTGTTTAAATGCTCATCGCATGAAAATCCGGCACAGCCAGGTCAACCGCGTCACCAAAGAGACGCGCATCAATGTCAATTTGAACATTGACGGCTCGGGAAAATCTCTCATCCAAACCGGGATTCCCTTCTTCGACCACATGCTCACGCTCTTCGCCAAGCATGCCGTGGTCGATTTGAAGTTCAAATGCAACGGCGACCTTCACGTGGACGCGCATCACACAGTCGAGGATTGCGGGATTGCGCTGGGTCAGGCGTTCGCGCAGGCACTGGGCGACAAACGCGGCATCCGGCGTTATGGGACGGGATTTGACCCGAAAAACCCGGCGGAAGCCTACGTGCCGATGGATGAATGCCTGGCCCGTTGCGTGATTGATTTCAGCGGCCGTCCATACCTGGTCTGGCGCGGGTTGAATGAGATGGCGTATCGCAAGCTGAGCGCGAAGGAAAAAACGCAGGATATGTCGAGCGCTTTCCGCTTCGGATTGGCGAAAGAATTCTTCCAAGGCTTCGCAAATGAGGCCCGCTGCAACCTCCATTTGGAGCTGTTATACGGCGACGAACCACATCATATTGTGGAGGCTTTATTCAAAGCGTTCGCCAAGGCGGTAGATGTTGCATGCCAACGAGATGCGCGGATTGCCGGACAGGTGCCGAGCACCAAGGGAAAATTGTAAAAAGCGTTGAATAGCATAGAAATGCAGCCCGTCAAACCCATGAAGTCGAAGCCCGACCATTCTTCCGCCAGTGATGAGCAACTGGTTGAAGCGGCCAAGAACGGCGACATGGGCGCTTTCGAAGAATTGGTGGCGAGGCATCGCGACAAGATTTATGCGCGCGCCTACAGCATGATGAGGAATGAGGATGAGGCGCTTGATCTTTCTCAGGAAGCATGGGTTAAGAGCTGGCAGAGGTTGAAACAGTTCCAGGGCGAATCGAGCTTTGGGACCTGGATGACGCGAATCGTGATCAATCTTTGTCTGGATCAATTGCGACGGCGCAAACGGCAGCGCACCGAGTCCATCGAGGAAATGGACGAGGAATCGGGCGGCGTGGAACGGCAGATGCCAGTGGTCACCGCCAATCCAACGGAACGGCTGGAGCGCGGCGAGTTGCGGAAGAAGATTGACCACGCGCTGGGGCAGTTGTCGCACGAGCACCGGACGGTGCTGGTGTTGCATGAATTTGAAGAGATGGAATATAAAGAAATCGCGCGGACGATGGGTTGCTCGATCGGGACGGTGATGTCCCGTTTGTTTTACGCGCGGCGAAAAATGGCAGCTTTGCTGGCAAGCTTGAAAACCGAAGACTAAAATGACCAATCACGAATCTCAATTGAAGTTGCAGGCCTTCATGGACGGCGAGTTGTCCGTCCGGGAAGCCGCCGAGGTACGGGAATGGCTCGCCCAGGACGCAGAGGCCCACGCCTTGTTGTCAGAATTGCGGAACACGACCGCCGCGCTCAAGGGCAACGAACCCCAATGCCGTCTTCCCGAGACGCGGGAATTTTTCTGGTCGAAGATCGAGCGCGAAATCGAGCGCCAAGGCGCGCAACCGATGCGGCCGCGGCCGGTTGCCGCTGGATCGCTCTTGGCATGGTTGCGTCGGCATCTGATGCCGGCAGTCGGTGTCGCAGCGGTTTGTTCTGCGCTGGTCTTTATCGCCGTCAGGTCGCACGGCCCGCAACTTCGCATCGGCGAGATGGCATTGGTTTCCGATGACATGGGCTCGTACACCTATCGCGACCAGGCTGACAAAATGACGATGGTGTGGCTTTACGACCGCAGCAGCGCGGATTCCCAGGTTGCAGATTCCTCCGATATTGATAATGTCACAACCGAATGAAGCGGCTGTTTTTCACGCGGGGATTTCCATTGGTTAAATCGCTGGCTTGCGTTTGCGTGGCAGCGATGGTGGCCGGCTCCGCTCATGCGCAAAGCATGAAGGTGGAAGCCAAGCTGGTTTGGTGCACCGACGACGCGCATTCCCCGAATCCCAAGCATCATCCACTTGAAGCCGACCTTGCGCGCCGGTTGAAACATTCGCCCTATCGCTGGAAAAATTATTTTGAAGAAAGCCACCACATCGTGGACATCCCCGTCGGCCAAACCCGCTCCAGGATCGTGATGAGTCCCCATTGCTCGCTGGACATCAAAAATCTGGGCAACGAAACGGTCGAAGTCCGGCTGCATGGAAATGGCAAGCCGGTTTCCATCCACACGGAATCGCTCAGTAAAAACGGGTTGCTGGTGGTCGGCGGCCAGGCAGAAAATGAAACAGCCTGGCTCGTGACCATCCGCAAGGCAGTTCCTGCGGCTTCTCTTCCCGCGTTGCGCGGCATCCCTGCTCCATCCGGCAGCGCCTCTGCAAGGTAGTTCACTCCTTCCGGCCAACTGCTCCAACGAATTCCGCATGCAATCGCGCGTAGATGCAGCCCGCGGCAAGCAGGCTTTCATGCGTGCCGCGTTCAACGATGCGGCCATGGTCCAGCACCAGCACCAAATCCGCCTTTCGGATCGTGCTCAAGCGATGCGCGACAACAAATGAAGTGCGTCCGCGCAACAGGATTTCGAGCGCCTTTTGCAGGCGCGTTTCGGTCACCGTGTCAATCGCGCTGGTGGCTTCGTCGAGCACAAGGATGCGGGGATCG
>DASRBR010000543.1:0-4066 GCA_035653495.1 Verrucomicrobiia bacterium | reverse complement strand
TGACCAGAACTGATGATGATTGCGCCAAACAATCCCAGCACGCCACAGATAATCCATAATGCAAACGGGCTTGAGCCGAAAAGTCTCATTCCCAAATTCGGCCCGAGTATCAATGCAATCGCACTGGTCAAGCCAACCGCCCCGGAATAACGACCACGGAATTGTTCCGGAGCGAGGTCGGCAACATAGGCCGCCGACACTGGCACACTCACGATTTCTCCCAGGGTGAAAATCAAAACGGCCAAGGTCATCACAGGCAGCGTTCGCGCAAACGCGTTGATGGCAAAACCGGTTCCGGTTAGGAGGTAGCCGAGCGCCATCATGCGGCGGGGCGGAAACCGTTGCGTGATGAAGGTGGTTATGGGCAATTCGCAAAACACAACCATCACACCGTTCAGCGAAAGCAATGCGCCGTAATTCGTCGCGGAAAAACCCAAACCGGTGACGTGCAGGCTGAAGGTCGAACCCATTTGCATGAAGACGAGCGACACGGTGAAGGAAGCCGCGAGCACGCGCAAAAAGACTTTGTCGCGCGAAATGATTTTCAAAGCAGGTTGCCATCCTTGTTCGGATTTTGCGGCGCGCAAGCCATGCGGCAGCGCCAGCCATGCGACGATTCCGAACAAAACCGACGAGCCCGCATCACCGCCGAACAGCCACAAATACGAATGTCCTGCCAGGAACCCCGCGGTTGCCGGGCCGAATGCCCAACCGGCATTGAATGCGAGGCGATAGGCGGAATATGCAGTCACCCGTTCGCCGGCTGGTACAACGTCGGCCAGCAACGCGCTGGCAGCGGGCCGATACATTTCGCCGGTCAATCCAACCAGCGCGGTGAAAAGCAAAATGGCCGGGAATTGCCGCGCCTGCGAAAGCAGCATCATCGAGACTGCGACCGAAAACATCGAGAACACAATGGAGTTGCGGCGGCCGAGGGTGTCAGCGAGATGTCCGCCCACTGCGGAAGCGAGAAAATTGCCGACACCATACGCGCTGATGGCCATTCCGGCCTGCGCGACAGAGAAACCGCCGGCTTTCAGATAAAGCGCAAGGAACGGAATGACGAATGTGCCGAACTTGTTGAGAAAAGTGCCAAAGAAAAGCACCCAGACCGGGCGTGGAAACGCCTTAAATCTCACTGCCAAACTGGTCCAGTTGTTATCCATGTGTTGAGAATCAAAAACCCCGCCGCGTGTGCGGCAGGGTTTGAAACTTCCGGCGCAACAATGCAATCAAACCGGATTGCAAGTCAATGCAGATATCCGCACGCGAAATTACAACTCATCTCAAAAACACGAGAAGAATTCGCCGGGTGGGGGCACCCGGCCTACAAAATGCGTGATTATGGCCTTTCTGTAGGCCGCGTGCCCTCACGCGGCGCTTGGCTGAACCTTTATGAAATATGGCGGGCATGGCGCAAGATAAAGCCATCATTGTTCCACCTTGAGATTTTTGGCTTTGGGAAAAGTAAAAGTGGGCGCCTTGTCGCTCAAAGCGAGGCCAAAGTCGAGCATCGCATCGCGCCCCAGGCTCTCCACGATGAGCGGTTGAATGAGCAGATTGACGGCCTTGCCTTTCACGCTTCCCACAAAATTCTGCCACAAATTGTCCCCGGCATCAGCGCGTTTCACGGACGCGACCGTCACTTCCATTTTTGGGGGATTCGGTTTTCGCCGAAAAGTGAGGGTGTTGACGCGCGCGACCATTTCGTTGCAGCGTTCGAACTTGCCCTCCAGATATTTGATGTCACAAAGCCCGATGCTGACGGGACTGTCCTTGCCATGCGCGTTAAAATGGAGCCGGACTTCGTTGACCGTCGGCATCTGCTCCGACTTCGTCCCTTCCACTTCGATCTTGAGCCGGCCCGCACCTTCCACATTGATGGATGACAACTGGTGTTCCAAAGTCTTGCCCGACTTAAGGCCGCGTTCGTGTCTATGAATTTCCCTGTTGAGATCAAAAACGTTATGTTGCGCGCCCTGGCCGGAAAATTCCACGTCGCACGTTACGAGAAATATTTCACCCGAGTCTCGTCGCGTGACGGAGAGAATCTTTGCGCGTTGCGTGTTCCCTGCGGTCTTGCTGAAGGAAACCGGCTCCGGCGAAATGAGCGGAACAAAATACATGAACTCGGCGACGGAACAGCCTTCAACTTCGCCCTGGCCGTAAACGAGATGCAGCGTCGGCCCGTTGGCAACGTTTCCTGCCGAGACCCGGAACACGAAAAGCAGCCAAGCAATTAACGCGAGTGTCAGCTTTGGTTTTGCCCAAATTTGTTTGTCAAAATCTCTGAACGACATCTCAACACTCTGGCTTGATTCCGGCAGAATTCAAATTCATTTCGAAGAAGAAGTCCCATGATTGTATTGCGCCAACGTTGGGCTTAGACTCGCGCCATGAAAACCATCCCTGTTTTCAAAGGGCTGCGATTTTCGTTATTGCTGCTGATGCTCTGCCCTGTTGCATCCCCGGCGCAGGAGACGAATTCGACGTCCGTCTATACCTATCGCACCGTCCACGATCCAGATGGCATTGGAAAATTTTATCAAGGTCGCGAAATCGCACAGGTCATGGGCCATCAGGCGGCGGATTGGCTGGAGCGCCCGGAACGGGACAAAGAGGAGCAACCGAAATTATTGATGGCAGCTTTGCATTTGAAACCCGGCGATGTGGTCGCGGACATCGGCGCGGGGACGGGCTTTTACTCCAGGAGACTTGCGCGCGCAGTCGGCACAAACGGCATCGTTTATGCCGAGGAAATCCAGCCGGAAATGCTCGACATCCTAACCAACAAAATGGCCGAGCTTGGAATCCACAATGTGAAGCCGGTGCTTGGGACCATCACTGATCCACGGCTTGCGTCCCAATCGGTGGATTTGATTTTGATGGTGGATGTTTATCATGAGTTCGATCATCCGCGTGAAATGACCGAAGCGATGATCAAGGCTTTGAAGCCGGGCGGTCGCCTGGTGTTTGTGGAATTTCGAGGCGAAGACCCGACAGTTCCCATCAAACCGCTGCATAAAATGACCGTGGCGCAAGTGCGCAAGGAAATGTCCGCGTTCCCGGTGAAATGGGTTGAAACCAGCGAAGTCCTGCCGATTCAACACATCATCGTTTTTCAGAAATGACCGGAATGCGTGTCCGTTACTTTCCCGTGCCGGATGGCTTCCCCGTGCTTGCGGGAACTTCATTGGTGCTCGCGGCCGGAGGCGGCGCGCCGACGTTAAGCTGCGCAAGGATGGCATCGGTCATGTCATTCTCGCCGGTGGTATACATGATAACCGGAGTTTGATTAAAGCTTTCAGCCGCGGTGTCGATCACCATCGCGTAACCACCGCTCTTGGCCTTGGCATTTACCGCGGTGCGGATATCATCAAGGATGCCGTCGCGCATCCGCTTGCGTTGCGAGTCTAATTGTTCGCGCGCGTTATCTTCAAACGTCCGTATGGTGTTCTCGCTGGTCTTGATTTCCGCCAACTTGTTCTGCGCCGCAGTCTTGCGTTTCTCGCGTTCCTCGGGCGTGACGGACTGGTCGTTGGCCGATTCGAGCAATTTGTTGTAATCATCCTGGAGCTTTTTGTAATCGTCCATGAAGCCCTTCAACTCCTTGTCAAAATCCGCGCCGCGCTTTTTCAAGGCCGCCTCGGCCTCCTGGCGTTTCCAGTAATTGTCGAACACCTTGCGCAAATCGATCGTCGCGATTTTTTGCGTTTGTCCCAATGCCGGCAAAGTGAGCAAGCAAGCCAGCAAAAGCCCCGGCAGTATTCTTCGAAGTATCAGTTTCATATCGTTATCCCTCAAGGTTATCACAGCGGACGGCTGAAACCAGCACCAAATTGGAACTTTCCACTGGGGCCGTTGAATGGGTCATGATGGATGGGAATGCCGTAATCCAGCCGCAAAGGACCGAGCACGGGAATGTTCAACCTTAACCCAAGGCCATAGTCATCGCTGAACCTCCCCGTGTTGCCGGCGTTATAATAATTCGAAAACTTCGTCCTCGGCCCGATGTTCGGCGTGAACACCTTGCCTTGCACGTCAAAACTCGAAAGGCTCCATGGCC
>DASRBR010000542.1:0-7708 GCA_035653495.1 Verrucomicrobiia bacterium | reverse complement strand
AAATAAGTACCAGAATGCAAGAGGCCTTAAAAAAAATTGATGATTTAGCTAAAGACGAAGATTACTCAACGGCGTTGGTTGAAATTCAAAAACTTTTGGAAGTACATCCAAACGAGGCCAAAATTTGGGCTACGCGAGCTTATGTTAATGGTCGCAAAGGCGATAAGGTCGCTGCAATCAACGATTGGACGAATGCGATAAAAATCGTAGAGGAACCCCATTACGTTTATATCCGGGGGATAGATTTTTTTTGCCTGGGCAAATATCAAGAGGCCGTTGTCGATTTCACAAGGGTTATCGAACTTTGTGATTTTTATAAATCGGATTACTACAGAATGCCTGCCTATTTTTTCAGGGCGGATTCTTACCAGAGATTACAAGAATACGACAAAGCGCGAAGCGATCTTGGTCATGTTGACGATGAATTCACCACCTGGACTGACAGGCTCCGCAACAAGAAAGACATTCTCGCCGATTGTACCTGAATGGATCGAGCACCCACACTCATCTGCTTCGCCGTGAAGGAAGAGGCGAAGTTCGTCGCGGAAAATGATTCCACGCGCATCTTGATCGCGGGTATGGGTTGCAAGAACGCGACGGAGAATCTGCGCAAGGAATTGTCAAAGACGCATCCAGCACTGGTGCTCACTTGCGGATTTGCGGGAGGATTGAATCCGGAATTGAAACTTTCGGATGTTGTATTCGATGCCGATGCGGAATCAAACCTAAAGGAAAAGTTGATGAAGCTTAGCGCGAAGCCAGCGCGCTTTCATTGCGCTGAAAGTGTTGTCATCACCGCTGCGGAAAAGCAGGCGTTGTGGGAATCCACGCGCGCCGATGCGGTCGAGATGGAATCGTCGGCAATGCGAAAAATCTGCCGCGAGCAAAAAATTCCCAGCGCGACCATCCGGGTGATCTCCGATCCGGCGGGAGCAGATTTGCCGCTGGATTTCAATGCGCTGATGACGCCGGACATGCGGATCAATTTTGTGAAACTGGCATTGGAGTTGATGACCAAACCGCAAAAGGTCCCTCAACTGATGCGGTTTCAGAAGCAGACAAGCGATGCTGCGCGCAAACTGGCGGAAGTCTTGAATGCTTTACTGGCGTGCGACTGATTCAGCCTTCGCGGAGGTGGTTGTCGGTTGCGTCTTTTGCTCCGCCTGCTTCTCGGTGAAGCTGATCACGCCCGCGCCGAGCATGATGAGCAGCACGCCGCACCAGCGCAGCCCCGAAACTTCCTCATGCAGGACAAATCTCGCCGCCATCGTGGTCAGCACGAAGCTGATCGACGTCAATGGCCAGATGAAGCTCACGTTTCCCTTGGACAACAGAATGAGCAGCGTGCCGAAGTACACCGCCTCCAAAAAGACGCCCAGCAGGATGTTGGAATTGGTCGCGCCGTTTTTCACAAGGCGCAAGACTTCCGAAGCATTTACTTTTTGCATTTCACCGATTTGCCTCAGGCCCCTGTTCAAATTAACCACGGCAATCGCTTCACAAAACAGCCCGATGAACAATAAAGTCAATAATTTGGTCAACATACGTTGCAATTCCTTAACGACGAATTTTAGCCGACTCTTTGAGACGGAAGCGAGACACGAATTTCAACAATTTCCACGAATTTTTTGGGCTAAAGACCTGTTCCGGACGTCTCAGCTAGTGTTAGTTCATGGCGAACAATGCGTCTCCGTCACAAATCCTGATACCGAATCAGCTCGATTCGATTGTCACGAATCGAAGCCTTCACGCGTTCGCTGAGCAAAGCGGCGAATTCGTGCTTAAAGTCGTCCAGCGACGGATGGGAGTAAAGCTCGGAATCGCCCGCGGGCAATCTCGGCAGCAATTTCAAAATATAATCTTCGTCCACCAGTGCGTTTTGCAACAGGCCAAAAACTTTCCGCGTGTGGCGAATGCCTCGTCTGCGCAGCGCTCCACGCGCTTTTCGCGAAAGGCAGCCATAAATGAACGCATGGCTGCCGCGATACAACCAGCGGCCCGAATCCAGCCGCACGTTCAACCAGAACGGGTCGCGTGTCAACCGCATCCGCCGCACGCCGAATTTTTCCGCCGCGTCCATCACGATGCGAAAGACCGTTGGATGCAGATGAAAATGGAGGTGGCCGTTGAGATGATCGAGCGGCAGGCCGGTCGCGCGGAATTTTTCGAATTGCGCAAAAATCTCGCGTCGCAACGGATCGCGCAATTCACGTCGCATGAAATAGCGGAAGCCGGTTGCGGTCGGGTCGTTGCTGAATTCGCCGCATTCGTTGACCAAGCCGGGAATTTCCTTTGCCGGCAGAGCGGAATGCCCGTGAGAAAGTGTCAGGTGCAGGCCGACGCCCAGGTTCGGATTTTCACGCGCCAACGCAAGCGCTTCGTCGAAGCCCGGTTCGTTCACCATCAGGCTGGCGGTGGTCAGGATGCCTTCGCAATGCGCGCGAACGATAGCCCGATTGGCGCTGGACGATAGGCCGAAATCATCGGCATTGACGATCAACCGCCGGACGGTTTCAAGGCGTTCCATAATTCGGCGCCATCACGCCTGAAACCATGCGCAAGCCGGTGCGCAACATGAGCAGCATTTTCTGGCCCTTGCCCAGGCGCGTTTTTTGCGGGCCGAAGACGTCGAATTGCTGCCGCTGCAATTTGCGCAACAGCTCCCAATAAACCGAGCCCATCAATTCCGCCGCGGCCATGGAACGCCGGTCCTCGGCCGGAAGCGTGATGCGCGCCTGTTTGTAAAAATCGCGCGCGCGTTCCCATACGCTCCCGGCCAGCGCGCGAAAACGCGGTGAATATTCCCCGCGCAGAATTTCGTCGGGCAAAACTTTGCAGCGCTCCAATTCGGACAAGGGCAGATAAATTCGCCCGCGCTCGGCATCGGTCCTCACGTCGCGCAAAATGTTGGTGAACTGCAGCGCCTTGCCGAGATAAATCGCGTAATCGCGGCAGGCGGGATTGCGATAACCGAAAATTTCGATGCTCAACAAACCGACCACCGACGCCACGCGATAACAATATTGTTCCAGTTGCGCGTAATCGGCGTAGCGTTTGATGTCCAGGTCCATCTCGACGCCCTTGATCAATTCATCGAACAAATCGTAGCGCAGCGAGTAACGCTGGATGACGGGCTGCAACTCGCGATTGACGGGGAACTGAGGATTCTCGTTGCGGCAGGCCCGTGAAATGTCCGTGCGCCAGGCAGCCAGGCGTTCGCGGCGTTCCTGCACCGGGACAGATTCATCGTCCGCGACATCATCCACTTCGCGGCAAAAGGCGTAGAGCGCGGACATGGCATCTCGCTTTTCGCGCGGCAGGAACAAAAAAGCGGGTGTGAAGCTCGAGCCGCTTTTTCGTGTGATCGTCCGGCTTTGTTGCATGATTCAAGACGATGACGCCCAGGGCGGGTTTTCGTTCCGAACGGGCGGCAGACCGCCGGTTTGCGCCAGCGTGGGGTTCATCGGGCGTTCTGAACGGCGACGACGCCTGCTGCGGCGGCTTTCATGCGTGTGGACGGGAGTTTTTGGCTGCGCAGTCGGGGTCTTTTGCGACTCATTATGTTGATGATGATGGTGATAGCGGCGGCGGCGTTTTTTCTGTTTGAAAAAATAGGCGCCCAGCAGCACGGCAATGATGCTCGCTGCCAGCAACGTGCCGCAAATGGCAAGCGTCTCATGCCACAACGGCGAATTGAAATATTGCTCTTCCACGCCGTCGAAATCCGAAGGGTCAGCTTGCGCAAGGATGAGCAACAGGCGGTTCATGGCTCCTTTCCGAGGGGAGCCGGGGTTTCGTCCTCGGTTTCAGTGTCGGTGCTGATGTTCAAACGCTGCATGCGGTAGCGCAACGCATGGCGGCTAATCTTCAACTGCTCGGCCGTGCGCGTGAGGCTGAAATGGTTCTGTTCCAGGACGCTCGACACCAGCTCGCGCTCGAAATTGGCCATCATCTCGTCCAACGACTGGCCGACGACCGCTTTGTGGGCGGACGCCTTGCGCAATCCGGTTTCAATCTGGAAATCCGGCAGGCTCGCCGACTGCACTTCGGACGAAGTTTCAAGAATCAACGCGCGTTCGATCACGTTGCGCAATTCACGCACGTTCCCAGGCCAATGATGCGAGAGCAATTTCTGCTGCGCCGCGCGCGAGAATTTTTTCGCCGGCTTCTTGATGGTCTGGCCGAAATGTTTCAGAAAATGGTCGGCCAGCATCAGCACATCCTGGCCGCGTTCGCGCAGGGGCGGCAGGCGGAATTTGACCACGTTGAGCCGGTGAAACAAATCCTCGCGAAATTCATCCTTCTGGATCGCCTCGATGATGTCGCGGTTCGTGGCAGCGATGAGTCGCACGTCCACCCGCAATTCCTGCGTGCCGCCGACCCGCGTGAAAGTGCCGTCTTCAAGAAACCGCAGCAACTTGGCCTGCAACGGCCGGCTCATGTCCGCGATCTCGTCCAGGAAAATCGTGCCGCCATCAGCTTCCTCCACGCGACCCGCCTTTTGCTTGAGAGCGCCGGTGAATGCGCCCCGTTCATGGCCGAACAGTTCGCTTTCGAGCAACGTCTCGGGAATCGCCGCGCAATTGATGCGGATGTAATTTGCCGCGCGGCGTTCGCTCAGGCAATGCAACGCGCCGGCGACAAGCTCCTTGCCGGTGCCGCTCTCGCCGAGGATCAACACGCGCGCATCCGTCGGCGCGACGGTCTGGATCATCTGCCGCAACTCACGCATCGCCGGTGAATCGCCGACGATCTGTTCGAGCTCGTAAGTCTCATTTGCGCGGGCGCGAAGGGCGGCATTTTGATGCAGCAGCTTGTGGCGCTCGGAACAGCGCGCAACGGCGTGCAACAATTCTTCCGGCGCAAAAGGTTTCGCCAGGTAATCGAACGCGCCGGCCTTGATGGCATCCACAGCCAGCTTGGGTGTCGCGTAGGCAGTGATCATCAGGATGGGCAACTCCGGCCAGCGCGTGTGGACCTTGCCCAACAGCTCGTAGCCGCTCATCCCCGCGCCCAACCGGGCGTCGGTGATGACCATGAGAAATTCTTCCTGGCCCATCAACGTGAGCGCTTCCTCGGCGGATTCCGCCGCACGCACCGAATAGCCCTCGTCAGAAAGCACCGTCTTCAACGAAAGACGCATGTTTTTTTCGTCGTCCACAACCAGCACTGGCGGCACTCCGGAGGTCATATCAAATTCATTTTCAAGCTGTCGTCACAATAAAGGTCTTTGCCGGGAATATTAATATAAAACGCGCTCCTTTTCCAAGCGTAGATTCAACCCTCACCGCGCCGCCGTATAATTCAACGTTATGCTTCACAATCGCCAGCCCAAGGCCGGTGCCTTTTTCCTTGGTCGTGACATACGCCTCAAAAATCTTGTCCAGCCGCTCAAACGGGATTCCCGGCCCGTCGTCCTCGATGGTGATTTGCAGCGTGTTGTTGTCACCGTAATGCGCGTGGACGTAAATGTTCCCGCGTTGTTCCAGCGCCTCGCGCGCATTTTGCAACAGGTTCACCAGCACGACCAGCAAATGATTTCGCTGCATGAGCATCGCCGGCAGGTTTGCGGCGTAATCGCGGTGCACTTTCGTCTCGTATGACGCGCCCGGCGGAAACACCTCCTTGATCGCGTGGTCCAGTTCATCCTGCAGGTCCAATTTTTCCACGCGCCCTTCGCTCAATTGCGCGTAGCCCATCAATTGCGTCAAGATCCGGTCCGAACGCTCAATCTCCTCGCGCATGATCTGCATCTGGAGATTGAAGTCTTTCTTGCCGTCCTTCAATCCGCGCTCCAGCGAATAGACGGCATTGTTGATGATGCCCAGCGGGTTTTTGAGCTGATGGGCAATTTCCGCCGCCAAACGCCCCGCCGCCTTGAGTTCATCATTGCGCGCGGCGGACTTGCGCTCTTCCTCCATCGAAACCCGTTCGCGGAACGTCAGCAATTGCACCCCGTAGCAACTTGCCGTCACCATCCAGAGAATGACGACACGCAGGATGAAAGGCTCCGTGGCTCCTTCCACGCTCGCGACTTCACCCCATGGCGGCTGTTGTTGTTCCTTTTGTTCCTGTTGTTCCCGTTTGACCTCCTCGACCATCCAATTTCTTTTGCTCGAGATTTCGTGCGGATAGGCGTCCTGAAGCAATTTTCGGTTCAGGCGGGACTGGCTGAAGCCGGATGGCTTCTGATTCAGGAGCAAGGAGGCTTCCGAAGAAAGTTTTACCCCGGCAAAACGGTGCGCATCATAGATATTCGTTCCGCTCACAATTTTGTTGAGATCATCCACCAGCGCCTGCAGGAAAACTGCATTGGTCCGGTCGGGGGGATTGGCCAGCATCATCCGCGTGGTTGAGGAAAGCTGCGAGTCAACAAACTTGGAGACTTCATCGTGCTCCGGCGGTTGCGCAAGCCGCCCGGCCAGAGTTTTCAAATCAACAATGTCTGCGGCGCTAAAGCGCGTCGGCGAATGATGAAGTGATGGCAGAGGGCCGGACTGGTAAATCGTGCTGGGGAGTTCGCTCACCGCGATGAACAGCCACCCCGCTCCCAGATAAAACGCGCTCAGCGAAAGGTTCAGCACAATCTGCGGCGTTGCCAGCGGAATGCTCAGCGCATTGACCACAATCAATCCGGGAAACACCCAATATAGGACGCTTCCAAACCCGTTCGTCTCCAGCATCAACCCTCCCAGGAGCAACCCGTCGGTCAATCCAACTGTGAACACGACCCATTGCACCCAGCGCGGTGGAAAACGTTTCAGCAGGAGCAGGACCGTTGCGATGATGTTGAAAACGACATAGAAGATGAAAAATTTTTGCAGGGTTTCCAGCACCAGCACTTCGGTCTCGGATGCCGCCACGATCCAATGCGAATAGAAGAGATAATAAAATACCACGATCGTCACCATCGCCCGCACCGGAAGCATGATGTTCCGCTGCATGGCGAGGATGCGCGAAGCCTGCAGCGCGGGCTCGGGCACGGGCATCGCCAAAAACTGCGGCAGCCATTTTGGTCTTTGCCAATGGATGGTGTTCATACGCGCTGGTTGGCCTCAGCTTTTAAGCAGTTCCAAGGCTCGCTTCGCGACCTCTTCCATCGGCCAGAGACGGCCAATCCCTTCATACCCGCACGACAGCATTCCTTTTTCCGGCCCGATGAATTCCGCCCCGCGCGACTTGAGCGTGGCGGCATTCTGTTGGGTGGCCGGATGCAGCCACATCTTTCCGTTCATCGCCGGGGCAAGCAGCATTTTCGCCTTGGGATTCAAGGCAAGCGCGATGCAGCTCAACGCATCGTCGGCAATGCCATGCGCTAACTTGGCTAGAATGTTTGCCGTCGCGGGCGCGACCAGCAGCAAGTCCGCCTCGTCGGCAAGCTGGATGTGCGTCGGTTTCCAACCTTCCTCTTCATCATACAAATCCGTCACGACCGGCTGGCGCGAGAGCGTTTTGAAAGCGAGCGGAGTGATGAACTTTTGCGCGTCGCTGGTGAGGACGACCCGCACGGTGAATCCCTGTTTGGTGAGCAAGCTCGTCAGATCAGCCGCCTTGTAAGCCGCAATCGATCCGGTGACACCCAAAACGATTTTCTTTACTGTGCTCATGCCATTTTAACCGAGGTTCCATCATAAACCGATTTTTTCACATTTTGCAAAGAGATTAACACACAGGTAGGGACATCGCGCTGCGATGTCCGCGGACGGCG
>DASRBR010000541.1:0-7090 GCA_035653495.1 Verrucomicrobiia bacterium | reverse complement strand
CCGTAACGACGGCGGGCCCATGCTCGGGTTCGCCGCCCGGCAATGCTCGGCGTCGTAGTTCCAACCGCCGCCCCGAGCCGCCCGGTACAGGGCCCCGCCCGGAGCGTTCTCCGCGTCGTCGCACCACTCGAAGACGTTGCCGTGCATGTCGAAAAGCCCCCATGGATTGGGCTTTTTCCTGCCGACTTTTTGATATTGGTTCTTCTCCTGGTCGCCCACTTTGCTGTTGTCGGCGAACCATGCGTAATCGCCCAGCTTGGAAACATCGTCTCCGAAAGAATAAGCTGTCGTGGTTCCCGCGCGGCAGGCGTATTCCCATTCCGCTTCAGTCGGCAAACGATAAAAATGCCCCGTCTTGGCGCTGAGCCATTCACAATATTTATTCGCCGCGTGCTGCGTCATGCTGATGGCTGGGAAACCTTCCTTGCCCATGCCAAAACTCATCTCCACGTACGGCTTGGTCGGATGCGTCACCACGTCCGCGTCATTCTTGGAGACGCCGCTGCTCGCGCCTTTTTTGTCGGGGTACATGAACAATTCGAACTCGTTCCAGGTCACTTCGCACTTTTCCATCCAGAACGGCGAGATGGTCACCTTGTGCTGCGGGCTTTCATCCGGCTGATGGCCCGGCTCGGCATCAGGACTGCCCATGGTGAACGACCCGCCCGGAATGGGAATCATGTCGAACGTCACCTTCGTGCCGGGAATCGTGTCCGTGTAAGCTTTCATGTCCGCCTGGCTCGCAGGATTGCCGCTCGCGCTGATATGAGTGTAAATGTCCGCAACAAGTGCGGTTTCGTCGTTGGTATTGCTGCCGCCTTCTTTTTTGCGCGAGACCAGCTTGACGCCATCAGGCCAAACCGCCCCCTGCGCGATCCAGAGACGCAACGTTTCCTTCTGTTCCTTGGTAAGATTCTCGTCCTTCGGCGGCATTTTCATGTCGGCGTCCGCCGCCAGCAGCGTGTTGGTGTAAACGCCGCTTTTTTCCGGATGACCGGGCACGATCATCACGCCGTCCTCGCCGCCTTTGAACGCGCCTTCCTTGTTGTCGAGGCGGAATTTGCCCTTGGGTTTTTCGTCGTGATGACAGCGCACGCAATTAAATTCCAGAATGGGCTGGACATCCTTGACGAAATCCACCTTTTGTTCGGCGCGGGAAAACGGAGCCGCGAAAAGCAAGATGGCAACAAGCGGGATGCATTTGGAATAAACTCGCAAAACGGGTTTGCGCGACTCTGCGTAGGACCGATTTATCATTATGTTGTCTGTTGACGTTACGTGACGATGCAATATTCGACGGATACCGTGAATCCGGGCAGTGTTGACGAGAGCGGATTTTTTGTCAATCTGCCGAATGGACCATAAGAAATGACATCCAAAAATGTCCTGAAATACATCGTAATTGTGTTAGTGGCCGGCAATCTGGCGCTGCTGTCTTATGTGCTTTTAGGCGCGTTTGACCGCAAACCCGAGCCCATGCCCAATCCCAATGGGTATGATGATTTTGTGAAGGCGGCGCCGTTGTTGCGTGGTAATCCCGTTGCTTACCAAAAAATGACGCTCGCAGAATTGGAAGACCTCGCTGGCGCAAACACGGAGGCCATGAGCTTGTTGGAATCGGGCATCAGTAAACAATGCCGTGTGGTAACCGATTACTCTTCGTCCTCCAATTTTAGTTTTGTGGTCCTTCCGCGCCTTGCCTCGCTCAAACAAGCGGCTCTTCTGTTTTGTGCCGAAGGCCGCCTGGCCGAATTGGAAGGACGCACCAACGATGCCGCGCAACTTTATCTCGATGGTATTCGGTTCGGTCAGGATGTCGGCCAGGGTGGTGTATTCATCGAGAAACTCGTGGGCGTTGCCTGCGAGGCCAGTGCGGAAAAGCCATTGGAAAAGGTGTTCATGAGTTTGAACTCGAAGCACTGCGCGCGCATCGCGCAGGCACTTGAAACAATGAATGCGCAGGAAGAAACAGACGAGCAGGTCCTTCATCACGAAAATGAATTCTCAAGAAAGTTCGGCGGAATCAGAGGACAACTTGCAAGATTGGTCATGTTCAAAAACATCCACGAATCGGAGAAAAAAGTTTTCATAAAAATCCACACCTCGCAATTGCATCGCCGCCAATTGATGATCGCCTTCGCCTCGCGCGCGTATGAACTGGAACGCGGCAAGCCGCCTCCAAACACCGCCGCGCTCGTGCCCGATTATCTCAAACAAATTCCCAAAGACCCGATTACGGGGACGAACCTGACACTGCATCCTTGAGAGACACGAATTTCACCAATTCACACGAATCCATTCGATTCATCTTGCAATAGCACGGCTTGGGATGGCTGGGTCAACTTGCACGCACTTTTTTGCCTTCGGCCAGCGCGAGCCAAAGCCACAACGCTCCGCCAATCAAAAGCGCCACGGGCAATATCAAGACGGCCTTCTGCAAATTATTCCAATAATCGGCGAGATGCCCGACGATTTCCGACGACCACATGTCGCCGAATAGATGGATCATGAAAATTGAAACCGCCATCGCGCTGGCGCGCAAATTGACCGGCACAGTCTCGATGATGAGCGTGTTCACGGGCCCGGTGCAAAGAAAGAGCAGGAACATCGAAAGCGCCAGGCACGCCATGGAAATCTTTGTGTCGCCAATCACGAACGCGAGCACCACGAACGGCACCGCCAGCAAAACCGACAGCGCCAAAGTCCACGCGTAAGCTGCTGGATTGCGCTTTTGCCAGGCAGTTGCCGCAAAACCGCCGATGAATGTTCCCACCAAGCCTGCAACCGCCAAAACTCCGCCAAAAAAAGCTCCGGCGGTGCCTACCGGCACTTGATGCACACGCGAGAGGAACGACGGCCCCCAAAGCCCGAATGCGCCCAGCGCGAACGTATAAGCGGTGTAGCCCCAGCACACGAGCATGTAATTTTTGATGCGAAACAGATGTAAGATATCCGCAACTGTCGGCCGCTTGGCGCATTCCGCAGCTTTGCCTTCCGTGCTGCCGCGTTCCGGTTCCTTGAAAGGAAGCAAAATCAGCGCGAGCAATAATCCTGGCGCGCCCGACCAAATGAAGGCCTGGCGCCAATTGTAATGCTCGGCAATTTTGCCGCCCAAAATGCTTCCCAACGCCGCGCCGACGGGAATCGCCACATAAAAAATCGTGAGCGCGTTGTTGCGCTTTTCCGGAGGATATTCATCGGAGATCAAACTCGGGCTGATGGTCGCATAACTCGCTTCTCCAAGACCGACTAACACGCGATAGCTGAGCAACACAGCAAAAGTGGTCGCGAACCCCGTGAGCAAGGTTCCCGCGCTCCAGACAAAAATGCCGACCGCAATCAGCCATTTGCGCGGGAGACGATCGCCGAGATAACCGAAAAACGGCGACGTCACAAAATAACCGATCATGAACGCGGTCATGATGCGTCCGGCCTGGCCGTTGTCCAAATGCAAGTCCTTTTGCAACGGCGTCAGCACCGACGAGAGCACGTAACGGTCCAGATAATTGAACAGGTTCAATCCTGTCAGGATGGCGAGCGTCCAGCCTGGACTGAGTTTTCGGTTCATGGTTTTGAGCGTTCAATTAAGGTAGGGACGGACCGCCGGGCCGTCCGCGGAGGCCGTAGCGCGGCGTCCCTACCATCCAACAGGGCGGCCAAACGCTAGCGGGATTTGGAAAGGGAGACAACCGGCGAATTGATGCGACAGGTCAGCAACCGCAGCCGAGCGTCGCCGCAAGCGCCGCGAGCAAAACGAAAGAGAACCCGTAAATCGCCAAAATGCATAGCGAAATGACAATTCCCAAAGTCCAAAAAAGCCACCATCTTTTTGCAAATATTTTTGCCAGCGCGCATCCCGATCCAACCGCGCCGAGGATCAGAATTCCGCCAAAGCCCGAATAACCGCTGCAGAACATTGCAGTCACCGGCGTGCAAAGCAGAAAGCACAAGGAAACAGAAAAAAGGAACCGGTTGCGCGGCGAACGCCAACATTTTTGCAAGCACTGGCTCGCTTTCAACCGTGCAGCACGAAATGTTTTTGCAGCATTTGCCAACTTCGTTTGGGAAACTTCGTCCATGGAGTTGATTCTCTACCAGCTTCGCCACTTGCATCGCGAGCAGAAAATTGTGCCCGATCATCGCGCCTCAATGACCATCAACGAATTGTGTCCTATCCCAAACGCGATCAACGCAAGGAAGGCCAATGCGAAAACCACCGCGATGCACAATGAAAACGCAATTCCCAAAACCCAAAAGGTCCACGGTTTTTTCGCATAAATTTTCGCCAGCGTGAACCCTCCGCCGAGCGCCCCGATATAAAACATTGCCGTGCTCATGAAATCTTGGGCGATTAGCGACGCGACCGGGGTCCCGACAATGAAGCACGCAAACATAATCCAGAGCCGCGTACGCGGAAATCGCCAGGATTTTTTGCCGTCGGTTTGCTTGCTCAACTTTAACCGCCAACCGCAAACCGGACAGGCTGTCTCGCCGTTCGCCAGAGCTTCCGTCACATCTGCCTTGCAGCCCTGGCAAATCGTTGTTGCACCCGAATTCATGAATTCTAGATCAATTTAATTGAACTGTAGCGACAAAAAGCATTTGGACACATTTAGTTTTCGGGTGGAACAGGCGACCCGCCTGTGCTGTCCGGCAACTTGCCGGACAGTTCTTCTTCAGCCAGCGAAACAACATTAACAGGTCGGCAGGTTGCCGACCTGAACGGGCAAGTTGCCCGTTCCACCCGGAATAGGGCACCCATTCTCATCAAATAAAACGGCTATACTTTAATTAATCAGCTCTAAACCCCACGAATTATGCCAAAAACCAACTCGTCCGCCGCGCCAACCTGTTCCTCCTCTGCTCTTTCGGCAGCACGGCGGACGAAAATTCCTTGCTTACGCCGCCATTTCCATCGTTTGCGCCGCGCGCGAATGGCGGCGAAAATGCGGCGACGACCGTAACATTGTCTTGAATTTGCGACGTCTTTCCGCCGTTTCCTCCGCGGAATAAAGCCGCCGACCCAAATTGATGAATCCGCTTTGCAATTCAGCCACGCTCATATTTTTCGGGATGAAATTGATGTCGAAGAGCGTGCACAATTCCCACGCGCCTTCGCGGGTGATGCGCCCTTCGCGTTGCAATCGACGGTAAAGCGGCGTGCCCGGAAACGGCGTCATGAACGTGATCTGCACTTCATACAAACCGGATTCCTTCACGAAATTGTAAACGTCATCGAACACCTCCGGCGTGTCGCCATCCAGACCAAGAATGAAACATCCATTCACCGTGATGCCGTAAGACTGGATTTTGGCGATGGACGCGCGATACTTTTCCTGCTGGCGCATTTTCCAGTTTGCGTTCGTTTCAATGCCGTCCAGGCTGGCCGAACGCGGACTTTCCAGGCCGATCAAAATTTGCTGGCAGCCTGAGTCGCGCATCAAGCCGAGCAAATCATCGTCCTGCGCCACGTTGATGTCCGTCTCGGTGAACCAGCGCAAATCCTCCTTCATCAATTCGCGCAAAAGCGTGCGATAATGCGCGCGATGGACGAAGCTGTTGTCGTCCGCGAACTCGATGAACGGCTTGGGCCATACCGATTTGATGGCATGGATTTCGGCAATAACTTTTTCTAACGGCTTCAACTTGTATTTGGGCGTGAGCAAAATCGAACTCGCGCAAAACTCGCATTTGTGCGGGCAACCGCGGCTGGTCTGCACGGTGATGCGATTGTATTTTTCCGGGTCGAGCAAATCAAAGCGCGGCATTGGCGAATCGCGCAGGTCGAAATCGCCGCCCGGCAATCGCGAATAAAACGGTTTCAAGGCGCCGCGTTCCCAATCCGCCAGCACCAAAGGCCATAACGGTTCTCCTTCGCCAATCACCACGCTCGTGCAATGCGCTTTCGTTTCTTGGGGAAGTGATGATACCGTCAAACCGCCCATGATTACCGGGATTTTTTTGGCAAGATAAAAATCGCCGACCTTGAAAGCTTCAAACAATTGCGCGGTGAAAGTGCTGATGGCCACCAAATCAAAATCATCGGGCATCGAGTCCAACTTTTTCAGATCGGCAATTTCCCAATATTCGACGTCGAATTTTTTTGGCGTCAGACCGGCGAGCGTGAGCAGCGACAGGCTCGGGAGCGACGCGATGATTTTGTTGCGTTCGACGAAGCCGGGCAATGTGAGTCCCAGTTGCGTCAGTTCTTCATTGTGCGCCCGCACGCCGCTCATGGCGATGAATCCAATTTTCATGATGTTGCCACCTCCCATAAAGTGATTGCTGCAGCGGCGATGAGACTGCCGACCGGAATTGCAAACAACGCGCGCCACTTCGGCCAATGCGCCATGATGACGCAGCAAATTGGCATCGTCAGCGCGCCGATGATGAATCCACAACCCGCCCATGTGCCGCCGCGTGGAACATGGTCAAACCCGCGCACCGTCCAGTAAAACATCAGGTTCATCAGCGCGAGGCCGAAAAAGGAGATGTGCCCGAGCCGATAAAGCCGTCGTGGATGGCTGGTGTAACCGCCCATCCAGTTCTCCTTGTGAAACCCGGTGCCCAACCAGAAGCCGGAGACAAACCCAAGCAAAATCCAGACCCAGGCCAGCATCAGGTTCCAATGTGCAATCGGGAGTGTCATCGCTACCTCCTGTTTAATACCAACACTGGAGAAACGGTTAATCGATAAAAATTAATAGTTCATCGTTTAATTCGATAAACGGTGCTGGAAAAACAGTTGGACGGGAATTTTCTGGCGAAAAGCAGATCTTAAAGCGAATCCATGACCTCTTTTGCTTTCTGGTCATATTGTTCCTTGCTGATGAGTCCCTGTTCGTAAAGGTCCTTGAGCTTTTTCAATCGCTCGGCGGGCGGAGGCTTGGCAGCACTTTGCGCGACAGGTCCAAGGATGTCGGCCCCAGCCTTTGTCGCTGTCGCAAGCGTCTTGATTTCCTCCACGGACAATGCTCGATTGTAGATGCGCACTTCATCTATCCATCCGTCAAACGCCAGCAACTCGCCCCACGGGTATTCCACCACGCTGTTGCCGATGCACAGGTCCCAAACAGGTTTTTCCGAGCGG
>DASRBR010000540.1:0-6401 GCA_035653495.1 Verrucomicrobiia bacterium | reverse complement strand
GCGCTGGCGGGACAGATGAGTCCAAGCAAATCTCCGGGATGCAAACGTTGGGGCAGGGTGGGCATTAGCTTTTTTTCCTTTTCTGATCAGCAAGGTATTCTTCCAATGACCGAAAATGCAGTTGACGTTGGCGAGCCTTTTTCAGCCAGCGGACATCCGCTGCATCTTCCAACGCTTCCACGTCCTTTGTTGATTTCCGTTTCATTTTGCAAAGTTAATGGCGGATTGGTTGGCGTGCGACAAATAAGAAATATAGGAAAGAATAAGAACAATCATTGGTCGGCAACTGTCTTGAGCGGCGTCAGTTCCGCCTGAGTGCGCGAGAAAGTGCGGTCGAGTTCCTGGGCGAGGCGTCCGGCGCTTTCTTCGTTGCCGGAATGCGCCATCTCCTCGAGCTTGCGGCAAATCTCGGCGATGCGCACCGCTCCAAGGCTCATGCTCATGCTCCGGAGCGCATGTGCGTGGAACGCCATTTTTTGCGGATCGGCAAGGAATTGATTGATTTGCGCGATGCGTTTGGGCGCGTCCTCAAGAAAAAGATCAATCAGTTCATTCAACATGTTCGCGCCATCCGCGTCTCCGCCGCGCAATTCCTCGATCAAACTGTGGTCAATCAAATTGGTCGTGATGCCTTGCTGGGTGAAGAACGCCGTGTCGGAACGTTTGGAGATGCGCGTGGCCCAACGTTCGAGCGCGGCCTGCAATTCACCGATGCGCACCGGCTTGGAAATGTAATCGTCCATGCCGGATTCGAGGCATTTTTCGCGGTCGCCAAGCAGCGCGTTGCCCGTCATGGCAATGATCCGCGGGCGTTTGGGATCCGGCCAGCGTTTGCAGATGTTGCGCGTCGCTTCCAGGCCATCCATTTCCGGCATCTGCACGTCCATCAGGATGATGTCGTAAGGTTTTTGTTCCAGCGCCGTGATGCTTTCAAGCCCGTTGTTGGCGACATCCGCGCGATAACCGAGCTTTGACAACACGCTCAAGCCGACCTTCTGATTGATGGGATTGTCGTCCACCAGCAGCAATCGCAACGGGAAACGTTTCGCGAAATTGGAATCAATTTGCGGCGAGGCCGGCGCGCGCTTTTCGCGTTGCACCTGGATGCTCATGGCGCGATAAAGCGCTTCCAGCAATTGCGCCGGACGGATCGGCTTATGGATGAAAACCGAAATGCCGGCCGCCTGCGGACGCGGGTCATCGCTGCGCACGCGAATGGACGAAAGGGAAAGCAACGGCAGTAAACGGCCCCGAGGCAACGCGCGTATTTCGTGCGCCAGGGAAAGACCGTCCATGCCGGGCAATTGCAAATCAATGATGGCGGCATCGAACGGCGCGTTTTGCGCCACGGCTTTCAAAGCGTCGCGGCCATTGGTCACGGCGACCGGGGTAACGCCCCAGAGCGTGGCGCGATGCGTGATGATTTGCACATTGGTCGCGTTGTCCTCGACGATGAGCAAACGTTTGCCGGCAAGCTGCGGCTGATAACTTTGCCAGGGCGGCGGCACGGCAGAAGTCGTGGACTTCACCTTGATGTTGAAATGGAACGTCGCGCCCTTGCCGGCCTCGCTTTCCACCCAGATTTTGCCGCCCATCAATTCCGACAACCGGCTGCAAATCGCCAACCCCAGACCCG
Source organism: Verrucomicrobiia bacterium (assembly GCA_035653495.1). Classification (GTDB taxonomy): domain Bacteria; phylum Verrucomicrobiota; class Verrucomicrobiia; order Limisphaerales; family Pedosphaeraceae; genus DATAUW01. The sequence goes on along the minus strand of DASRBR010000540.1, from coordinate 4,765 downwards.
TGCCGCCATAGTGGCGCGTCGTCGAAGCGTCCACTTGCTGAAACGACTTGAAAAGCCGATGCTGTTTCTCCACGGGAATGCCGGGACCGGTGTCGCGCACAGAAAAATGCAGCAGCCATTCCTCGGGATGACGGATGAAATCGGTGTCGTGCTCCTTGCCGGGTTCGGGCTTGCGAACGCCGCGCCCGGCGGATTTCACCTCGATGACCGCTTCGCCTTGGTGGGTGAATTTCACCGCGTTGCCGACCAGGTTCACCAAAATCTGGCGCAAACGCGTGACGTCCCCAACCAAAATTTTTGGGATCGAATCTTCGACAGAATATGCAAGGTCGAGGTTTTTCTCCGCGGCCTTGGGCGTGAGCAAATCGAGGGCTTCCTCGATGCAAGTGTGCAGTTCAAACGGATGGCTCTCCAGTTCGAGCTTGCCGGATTCAATTTTCGAGAAATCGAGAATGTCGTTGATGATCGTGAGCATCGCGTCGGCGCTGCTGCGCGTGGCTTCCACGTACTCGCGTTGTTCGTCGGTCAATTCGGTGTCGAGCAGCAACGCGGTCATGCCAAGGACGCCATTCATCGGCGTGCGGATTTCGTGGCTCATGTTGGCGAGAAATTCCGACTTGGCGAGCGTCGCGTCCTCCAGCTTTTGGTTCAACGCGAGCAGGGAGGAGTTGGTTTCGACAAGCTGCTTCTGGCTTTCACGCAACGCGCGATGCGCTTCATCGCGCTGCACCTGGTTCAAATGACTCTTGGAATGATAACGCAGCCGGGCGATCAACTCGACGCTGTCCGGCAATTTGACCAGATAATCATTCGCGCCAGAGGCAAAAGCCTGTCCTTTGACCTGCGGCGTTTCGTTCGTCGAAAGAACGATGATCGGCGTCTCGCGCGTGGCGGGGTTTGCGCGAAATCGCGCGAGCAACGCCAGTCCATCCATATTCGGCATCACCAGGTCCTGCAAAATCACGGTCGGTTTGATCTGGTTGGCGACATTGACGGCTTCGGCGGGATCGGGGCAATAATGAAAATCAATGTCCGACTGGCCGGCGAGACTCCGGCGCACTGCTTCGCAGACCATCGCCTGATCGTCCACCAGCAGGACCATCACATGATAATCCGGCAACGATAATGGCGACGCCACCTTCGGCGGCGCGGAACTGCTTTTTTCATTTTCGGCCATCTTCTCGCACCCTCGAGTAAAAATGTTTTAAGTCTGCGGTTGGGTTTGTCGAGCCACAAAATTGACGATGCAACCGCGTTCAACCAATTCCTCGATCGACCACAACATATCGTCCACGTCCAAAATCAACAGCGGCGAGCCATCCTCCATGAACGCGCCGGAGCTGACGTTGCGGATTTTTCCAAGGCGCGGGTCGAGCGCCTGCACCACCAACTCGCGTTCGCCAAGAAAACTATCAACGACAACTCCATAATGATGGTTTGGGCGATTGCCGAACACCACCACGGAAAAACCGTCATCAAATGCCGGCGGTTCGCCGCGTTCCAAAATCTGCCGCGCCAAAACCAGGCCAACCTGCTGGCCCGCCAGCGTGAAATGCGGACGGCCTTCGAGCGTCGCGATCTGGTGCGACGGCAATTTCAACGCGCGGCTGATTTGCGAAAGTGGGATGGCGTAAGGTTCATTAGCGATTTCCACGAGCAGCGCGCGAAGGACTGAAAGTGTCAGCGGCAATTGCAATTGGAAACGCATTCCCTTGCCCGGTTGCGTGGAGATGCGGATGTTCCCGCGCACACTGCGCACCATTGTTTGCACCACGTCAAGCCCCACGCCGCGACCGGAAATTTCCGTAACGGTGCTTTTGAGCGTGAAACCTGGCCGCAGGAGAAACTGCAACAGCTCGGGCTCTCCCAGTTTTTCAGCCATGTTGTAGTCGAGCAATTGCTTTTGCAGGATGTTCTCGCGGAGTTCATTCGGGTCCACACCTGCGCCGTCATCTGAAACGGTCACCAGCAGCGTTCCGGCGCTGTGACGCGCTTCAAGGCGGATCACGCCCTCAACCGGCTTGCCTGCGCGTTGCCGTTCGTCGGGTGTTTCACAACCATGGTCAACCGCATTGCGCAAAAGATGGCCGAGCGGCGCCTCGAGTTTTTCCAGGATGTCGCGGTCCACCGGCGTTTCGTCGCCGATGATTTCCAAACGCACTTGCTTGCCGAGTTCGCGCGCAAGGTCGCGCACCATGCGTGGAAAACGGCGCACTCCTTCAGCAAACGGGCGCATGCGGCATTGCAAGGCCTCGCGATAAAGGCGTTGCGCGACATTTGAGGAACGGCGGTCGTGCATTTCCAACTCCACCATGCGTTCGGACAAAAGGCGGCCGCATTCTGCGGCGCGGATGATGGTTTCGTTAAGCTGGTCCTCGACGCGCCGCGGCAACTGTCCGGGAGGAAACGATTCGCGCAGGTTTTCAATGCAATTGAGCAGGTCCGATTGCAGCCGTTTGAGGCGCAGCATGGAATCGGCGAACGGCTGCAACCGGCGCGATTCCACCAACGATTCGCCGGCCAGGCCAAGCAGGCGGTTCAATTGTTGCGCGTTCAGCCGCAGAACGCTTTCGTGTTCCACGCTCTTGGCGACCATCGCGCGGCTGGTTTCATTTTCGGCAAGGGCCGATGCAGATGGATTCGGATGGGCGGATGAACCGTCGTGTTCTCCGGTGATTTTCGCCAGACTGGCGAGGAAATTTTGGACACGCGCCGGAATGCCGGGATCATGAGCGGAAGCGGAAGCATCCTGCGGCTTGGCAATTTCCAGCAGCAAATCCACGCCTTTGAACAAAAGGTCAATCTCCTCCTGGCGTATCTGGATTTTTCCCTGTTGCGCGGCAACGAAACAATCTTCCATCGCATGCGCCAGATTCACCGCGAGCGTTTGGTTGACAATTTTTGCCGCTCCTTTCAATGAATGCGCGGCGCGCATAACGGCATCGAATTGACCCGCCGCGTCCGGGTTGCGTTCCAGTTCCAGCAGGCCTTCAGTGATTATACTGGCCTGGGTTTCAGCTTCGCGCTGGAAAATTTCCAGCATCGAGAGCTGGCTGAGTTCGCCGAGGTCGTGCTTTTTCATGCAAGACTCCGGTTGAGAGTTGCGAACAAACGCTCCTCGTCGAGGCAGCCCACCATGCGGTTCTGCCATTCGAGAATGCCGTGCGTGAAAGCCGATTTGGAATTGCCCACCGTCGCGGGGACGTTTTTCAGTTCGTCTGCATGATAGCGATGGATGCCGTGGATTTCGTCCACGGGAAAGGCAAGGAATTTTGCGTCCCACTCGACGATCATGAGGCGGTCGTCTGGTTTCCACAACGGTTGCGGCGGATGTTCGTCCGCAATGCCGAGCAGGCGCGATAGCGAAACGCAAACAAGCAGTTCGCCGCGGAAATTGATCAACCCAAGCACGATGCCGTTCTGGCGATGCGGCACCGAATGCACCGGACGCCGCTCGGCGACTTCATGGAACGCGCGCGTGCAAAGCGCCAGCCATTCCGTGCCAATGCGGAAGATGACCGCGGAAACTTTGCCGGGCGTTGCGGTCGTTCGCGCCTGGGAAAAATGTTTTGTCCATTCGCGCTGATAACCTGGAGGCGGCGTGCGGTCGAGCAATTGGGCGCGCGCGCTGGAATAGACGGCGCAATTGCGGCAATGCACCACTTCGGGCAGCTTTGTGCAGGAGCCGTCACCCATCACGCCGATGCGGTTCCAGCAATCCACAACCGCATCGCTGGCGATGATTCCATTCTCGTTTTCGGTGGGGTTCATTGAGTCTTTTCTCAATGGTAGGGACATCGCGCTGCGATGTCCGCGGACGGCGCAGCGCGCCGTCCCTACCAGAATCTAGCCTCCGTCTATACGGATGGGTGATTGTGTTGATCTTTCATCATATCTGACGGCTTCCACCGTTTCAGAGAACAAAAGGTTGCGGACACTTTCCGGCAGCAAACGTTGTTCGCGCACCCATTGAATGGCGCCTTGATCATCCATCAAGATCGGGCCGAGAAACGGCGGCGAACCGGCCGGCAGACCCGGCTCGACAAATTCCTTCCGATCGCGCCGGATGATTTCCGTTGCGTGTTCGGCGATCAGGCCCAGCGGCTGGTTCTTGCCGGAATGATCCGGATGCGAAATGACAATGATGCGCGTGCTCAGGCGTTCGGGCGCGGGATGACCGAGTGTGAGTTCGCTGATGTCAACCGCCGGAACGGGGCGTCCGCGATAATTGAAGATGCCCGCCACGCCGCGAGGCGCGCTGGGGATTTTTTTTAATTCGAGCAGGGGAAGCACCTCGATAACGCGGCCCGCTTCCAATGCATAGCGGTCATTGCCCAATTTAAAAAGCAGAAACAGCACGTCAGGAACCCTCCAGTCGGAATCGTGTGACGCTGCTTTGCAATCTGCGCGCAGCCTCGTTCAATTGATCGATGGCCTGCGTGGATTGGCGCAGCGATTCGGCGGTTTGATGGACGGTCTCGCTCAACTGAGTGAGCGTGTCGCTGATGTGCTGCGCCCCGGCGGCCTGCGATTGCATGCCTTCATTCACCGTCTGGAAACGCGGCGTCAACGCCTGCACGGAATGGATGATGCGCGCAAGCTGAATGCTCACCTGGCGAATTTCCTCCACGCCAAGGCGCACTTCCTCGGAAAATTTGTCCATGCCGCGGACGCCTGCCGCGACGGCTGACTGCATTTCCTTCACCATTTTTTCGATGTCATAGGTCGCAACTGCGGTCTGGTCGGCAAGGCGCCGGATTTCCAT
>DASRBR010000539.1:0-6191 GCA_035653495.1 Verrucomicrobiia bacterium | reverse complement strand
GGTTTGCGCGCCGTATTTGACGACGGAATAACTCGAGAGGATGCTCCGGCTGCCGCCGAGCTTTGGGATCCAGCCGATCATTGGGATGGTGATCAACGGTTTCGCGCCGCCGGAAATCGTGTTGCTGATGAAGCTGTCGGTGGTGCCAGCAGGAACGGCGGGAGAATCGCCGATGCTTTCAAAATACCAATCCGCGGCATGATTGTGGGCGTTGATCTGCCAGTTGTAACGTGTCTCCTCGTTACCGCCGGAACGATTTAACGGCGCGTTCAAATCGGCCAACTGCGTATTGCTGGCAAAAGCAACACCATAAATCAGCGGACTGATGGCATGACGATTCGCGCCGGCATCGACGCTGATGACGGCGGTACTGTTGGTCGTGGTGGGAGGGTTGTTGGTCGTGACAACCGAATTTGTGTTGAGCGTGATATCGTCCACGTAAAACGTGGGAACCTGGCTGCTGGTTTCGCTTTCGATCCAGAAGCCGTCCATGTTCGTGGCGTTTGCGGTGCCGAGGCTTGAAAGCGGGACGGTGATCAACGTCCAGGTGTTGGCGGTGACGGATGGGATTTGATAATAGGAACTTTGTGCGGTGCCGCTAAGCGTGCCCTGCACTTTTAAGGGAGGAACGCCGCTGCTTGTGACATAAATCCAAAACGTGATGTTCGAGTATGGCGAGGAATTGAACGCGGTTTGATGCAGGTAAAACCCCTGATAATTCGTGCAACTGATGCTGATGGAATCACTCCCCGAATGCACCGGACTGGTGTTGGCGAGATTGTCCTTGGCCCAACTCCAGTCTTGCCAGCCGTTCACCAATGAGTCGATGTAGATTGGCTGATTGGTCGTTTGCGCGCGGCTCGAAAATGACGCGATTGCAAGGAGAAGACAAAAGATTGCTCCGATGACGTGCTTTCTCATAAAGACGTGCACAACCAAAATGATGGCACAAACGCGGGCCGCTGGCAAAGCCCTTCCGCAACAAAAATTGAGGACACGACTGGTGACAAGGCTTTTCGCCGGGGGGATTGGTTGCTAGATTTTTGATGTGGATCCCTCGCCGGAAAATGGTGAAAAGCAATATCGCGGACGCATCGCGCCGTCGCCGACCGGCCTTTTGCACCTTGGCCATGCGCGAACGTTTTGGACAGCCCAGCAACGCGCCCGCGAACGCAATGGCATTCTTGTCCTGCGCAATGAAGATCTGGACACGGCGCGCTGCAAACCTGAGTTCGTTTCTGCCATGTACGAAGACCTGCGTTGGTTCGGTTTTGAATGGCAGGAAGGTCCCGATCGCGGCGGACCATTCGCGCCATATTCGCAAAGTGAGCGGATTGATCTCTACAAAGCCGCCTTTGACAAACTGCTCGCCGGCAATTTCATTTATCCTTGCTCCTGCTCGCGCAAGGACCTTCAATCCGCCGCCAGCGCGCCACACGACGCAGATGACGAAATCATCTATCCGGGCACTTGCCGCCATAATCAAAAATCGCAAATCAAAAATCAAAAATTCGCCTATCGTTTTCTGGTTCCGGACGGTGAAATCATTTCATTCACCGATGGCCATTTCGGTCCGCAACAATTTGTCGCGGGAAAAGATTTTGGCGATTTTGTCGTCTGGCGGCAGGACGGCATCCCAGCGTATCAACTTGCGGTTGTCGTGGACGATGCGGCGATGCAAATAACTGAAGTCGTGCGCGGCGCTGATTTGTTGCTGTCCACGGCAAGGCAAATGTTGCTTTATCGCGCTCTTGGACTGACGCCGCCCGCGTTTTACCATTGTCCATTGATGCTGGACGAAAACGGGCAACGATTGGCCAAGCGGCATGACGCGCTGAGTTTACGAACTTTGCGGGCGCAAGGAGCAAACCCAGAAAAGTTGCGGCATCATTGTGATTGACGCTCCATCTCTTTGGCGAGTGCATCAATAATGGACTTCGCAGGCAGCTTTTCATCTGTCAATGCAAACAAGGACGGTTGCCACGGATCCAACATGAAATGCACGCGTTGCGTTTGGCCGAGATATTTTTGCGCGCGCAGATCATAGACGTAAGCGGGTTGGGCGAGTGTCGCTTCAATGTCAATCGGGTTTTCGAGCGATTCATTGCCGCCGGCTTGTTTCAAATCTTCGCTCATCTGGTAATCAATATTGCGTTCGAAGGCGATCAAGCGCACGCGACCGGCCCGAAAACGATGAATTCGCACATGCGCTTCCACCGGGACGGAAACTTCAGGACGAAACGAGCCTAATTGTTGCTGCAGCCAATCAGTCAAAACTTTCGCGTCGGAATTGCCAGAGTTGAGCCGTTCGGCTGCGTAACGCGAGATATCGCCTGGACATTCCGCTGCGGACGGATTTGCGCTGCTAACCACCCGGCAGACTGATTCCGTTGCGGGCGGAAGATATCCATTGAGCGCCGGCTGTTTCCGCAACTTACCGTGTTGGTCGAAACTTCCCGGTGTTCCATCGGCGAAAACGGCGTGCATCAAATTTTTCCATTGATTGATGTTCACAAACCCCGAGATCTCGGTGGCTTCGCGGTCCGACAGCGCAAATGAAGATGGAAGGATGAGCGCAGCGTTGCTTCCCGTGTTCAACTCGCCGTTTTCAATTTGTGTCGTGGAAACGAATTGCGGCGAAAGGCCGAGATCTTGGAACGCCTTCAACCACCCATCGCGCACGCGCACCTGCCGATTGTGTCCCGACTCGTAACTCGAAAAGCGCCGCACCCACGTCGAACCGTCCACGGTGGATTCGAGGAGCCAGTCCACCTGAATGCTCGGTTGCGAGTAATGGATGAATATGGGATCGCGCACGAGTTCGGCGCGGAGAAACAGTTGCGCGAGCGGCGACGTCATTTCCTTCAAGGCGGGCGCGAGCGCGCGGGCCTTGGGTGTCAGCGCGCAATCGGCGCTTTTCCAATCAATGCAATCTTCGCTCCACCAGACGATGCAGCCGCGGTCGCCTTCGAGCAAAAGATGCCAGAGCCGCCGACAGGCGTGTTCAGTATCTTTTTCAAAAACAGTTGTGAGCAAAGGTTTGCCCGGCATGAATGAGGCCAAAATTTCGCGCGAGCAGGCGACGTCATACGGCTCGGCCCAATCCAGCACCTGCGCCAGCCGCCACAAATCGTATCCGCCAAACGCACTCGGCATCTGCATGCCTTCAATACCCACCGGCGTGCGCGAGTCCACGGTGTGCGCGGCGTCGCGAAGGTCCGCAAGCGCATCGCCAAGCGAGATGTCCATGTAAGTCCGAAAATCAGCCCAAGGCGCAAAGTTCCAGCGCGTGGGTGATTGCGCAGCGGTTCGCGCGTCAAATTTCAATGATGCGACTGCCTGCCAGTCCGGTTTTCCGCGAGGAAATGCATCGCCGCTGCCCATGCGGTTTTTGATTTCATCAGTGCTGAACGGTTTGACCTCGTCCCATGATTTGAAAGCTGTTTCCCATTCTGCATTGAGGGCGGCGATGTCGTAATATTGGCCGCGCAGCCATTCGCGAAATTTTGTCAGCGCGATGGGATTGAAATCGTAATCGAATGGGTTGGCGGAAATCGTGGTGGAAAGCTCGTCGCGGATGTTATAGCCGAGCGGTTCGCAAGGTGCGTTCTTGCGCGCGATTTGTCGCATCTCACCGCGCGCCCAGTTGCGCCAATTTGGATCATCGAGACAATAATCGCGCACGAACGCGCTTTCGGGCCGGCCTAATTTCGCCCAGTCCGTGATGAACTTGTCCCAATCCGTCACCTTGGAACTGAACTTCAGGCACAGGCCGCGATTGATCATGTTCTCGACGTAATAGGAAAAATGATTTTCCAAAAGCGGCTGGTTGTTTGCATCGCCATAGACCATCGCAGTGTTAACGCCCATCTCGCGCAGGCGTTGGAAGAACAGGGGAATCTTCGCGGGGTCGCGATACGCGCTTTCGCCACACCACATGATGACGCGATAATCGCGCCATGGACGAAGCTGGTTGGTTCCAGCAGCCTGGCCCTTTGCACAATGAACGAACACCAAAAGCAAAAAAGCGGCTGAGAGCGCTTTTCTGCAAATTGGCGCGAAGCGGTTCATAAGGCTGGCGTAGCGGAAGCGCCTTGCTTTTGTTTCTCAACCCACTCACGCATGTGCTTTTCTAAAATGTCCATCGGCAGCGCCCCGTTGCGAAGCAATTCGTCGTGGAACGTGCGGATGTTGAACCTTGAACCCAACTCCTTTGTGGCATACGCGCGCAACTCCTTGAATTTGAGTTCACCGATTTTATAAGCGCAAGCCTGCCCCGGCCAGACGATGTATCGGTCCACTTCGACGGTGATGTCGTGTTCGTTCTTGCCGGTGTTGGCCACGAAATAATCAATCGCCTGCTGGCGCGTCCAGCCCATGGAATGGATGCCCGTGTCCAGCACCAGCCGGATGGCCCGCCAAATCTCGTACGTGAGCCGTCCATATTTGGAGTAAGGATCGTTGTAAAAACCCATTTCGCTGCCGAGGCTCTCGGCATAAAGTCCCCAGCCTTCGACGAACGCGGTGTATCCTTCGTGCTTGCGAAATTCCGGCTCATTCTCCATTTCGAGCGCGAGTGAAAGTTGCAGATGATGGCCTGGGACGGATTCATGCAGCGCCAACGGTTGCATTTCCCATTTCGGGCGCGTTTTCAAATCATACGTGTTCGCATAAAAATAGCCGGGCCGACCCGCAATCAGCGAACCGCCCTGATAATAAGCCGTCGTTTGCGATTTTTCCGAATACGCCGGCACCGGCAGAACGCCGTAAGGCAGGCGCGGCAACTTGCCGAACAGCTTGATCAATTCCGGATCGGCGCGTTTGCAGATGTCGCGATAACCGATCAGCAAATCGTTTGCGTTCGTGTAATAAAACCTTGGGTCCGTCCGCAAAAATTCATTGAACTCCTTGAAGCCGCCCTTGAATCCGCTTTCCTTGATGACATCGTCCATCTCCTTGCGAATGCGCTTCACTTCGCGCAAGCCGAGTTCATGAATTGCTTTTGGCGTCAGCCGGGTGGTCGTTTGCTGATGCAGGTTATAAGCATACCACGCCTGGCCGTCAGGCAAAGCGCTCATGCCAATGCTTTCCCGCGCGCCCGGCAAATACGTTTTGACCAGAAATTCGTGCAGCTCACGGAATGCCGGGATGACGCTGTTGGTCAGGATGGACGCAGCCTCCCCGCGCAGTCGTTCCTGTTCGCTTGCAGGAATGCTGGCGGGAAATTCGTTGAACGGCTGCAGCATCGGATTTTTCTTTGGGTCTTCAGCCAACTGGCTTTCGACCTGTTGCGGCACGTCGCGCAAGGTGATGCGCGGGGGCGTGACGCCGGTTTCCAGCCCGCGTTTGAGCAGCACGAGCGTTTGCTGGATGATGGTCGGCACTCCCTTGAGCCGCGCGAGAATGTCCTCGTAATCCTGCACCGAGCGATGCGGCATCAAGACTTCCAGCATTTGCGGCACTTCCTGTTGCACGCCGCCAAGTTGAGTGATGGCCAGGTATTCGCCCTTGAAACGATCGCCTTCGATGGACTGCTCCAGGTTGCGCTTGAACAAATCGTAATTGAGTTGATCGCCTGCATCCAACTTCGACCGATCAATCGTTTTAAGAACTTTTAACGGAATTTCCTTGTCGTGCTTCCGACGCTCGATGGCCTCTAGGGAATTATCCGTCCAGCGGCGGTTTTGGCCGGGATAACCGACATCGGTCCCCCATTCGGGATATTCGTTCATCAAATAGTCCCAATTGATGCTGAATAACTCCTTCAATCGCGCGTCGTCGGTTTCATGCGAAGGGTTCTCGATCAGCCGGGCATACCGCGCGGCAAAATCTCCGGTGGTTTGCGCGCCCAAGGCAAAGGCGAAGGTCAAAATGAAAAAGCCGGTCGTTGCGAGGCAGCCCAACCCTCGGATTTGTTTGAAAGGTTTCATTCCCACAGGGTTACGCGTTTTGGCCGAAGTTTCAATCTTTTCGTAAGGACGAAGCGAGGCTTGATTCTGGGTGCGCACTGATTGGGTGTAATACCCCCTTGGTGTTTCGCGGTTTCATGATTAAATTTTTACATCCGAATTCCTCGAGTCATTATGAAGCCGGTTGAAAACGGGACGGTGTTTCTGCTGGTTGAGGACGACCCGAACGACGCTTTTCTGGTCGAACGTGAATTTGCAAGCGCGCCGCAATGCATTTCGCTA
>DASRBR010000538.1:0-2289 GCA_035653495.1 Verrucomicrobiia bacterium | reverse complement strand
AGGCGGTGATTGACGCCTGCGCGGAGACGGGAACGTGGATCGAATTGAACGCAAATCCCTATCGATTCGACATGGACTGGCGTATGTGGCCTTACGCGAAATCGAAAGGCGTGAAATGCGTCATCAATTGCGATGCGCACCGGAATGAACACGCGGGTTTTCTGCGGTTGGGCGCGGGCATCGCGCGCAAAGGCTGGCTCGAAAAGGGCGATGTCATCAACACACTGCCTCTCGAAAAACTTCAACAGGAATTGCGGCGGAAACGCGAACGGAAATAATTTGCTCGTTTGTGAAAACCGTTTGCGCGATTTCGATTTTGTTGCTGATGCTCAGTTCATCATTCGCGCAACAAAAAGCACCTCCTTCGTCGGATGATGGCTTTGATTTGTCGTCATCCATCAATCAATGGCTTGAGGACAATATTGATCCCGACGCGTTGCGCGTCATGCAGCAGATGGATGCGGAGCGCGTGCAAAAACTTTTTGCCGAATTGCAACAAGCGATGCAGGGCACGAACATTTACCAGCTCGGCACATTGCGCGAAACGGCGACCCAAGTGGTGCCGATTTTGCAGAAATACGAGGAGACCTGGCCATACGGCGCTTGGTTGCAAGCGCGTTTGGATGAAATGGAGGCCGCCCAGGAGTTGCAGAGGCGGATGAAGACATCTGCCAGCGAACCCGCGACGCTTCCGCCCTCACCGCCTTTGAAATTGGAGCGGCAGGTTTGGGTGCGTTCGCTCGAAAAACGTCCATGGCCGCCGCTGGCGCGAAATTATGTGGCGCAGCTCAAGAAAATTTTCATCAGCGAACGGACGCCGCCTGAACTTGTTTGGGTCGCTGAAGTGGAATCGTCGTTTAATCCGTCGGCGCGAAGTCCATCGGGCGCGGCAGGGATGTTTCAATTGACGCCGCAGGTCGCACGTGACGAGCGGCTTTCGCTCTGGCCATGGGACGAGCGTTATCAGCCGGACAAAAGCGCGCGTGCCGCCGCACGTTATCTGCGCACCTTGCATGAGCATTACGGCGATTGGGAGTTGGCGCTGGCTGCCTATAATGCCGGTGAAAAGCGCGTGGACAAATTGTTAAGGCAACAATCGTCGCAGTCTTTCGAAGCCATCGCGCGGCGTTTGCCGGCGGAAACGCAGATGTATGTCCCGAGAATTGAAGCGACGCTCCGCAAACGCGAAGGAAAAGATTTGAACCAACTAAAAGCGCCGAGGAATTGATGAAACTTCACAGGACGGATCAACAATTGAGATGATGCAGCCATGCAAAGGAACGACGGCATTTTGGTTTTGAACGCCGGCTCGTCGAGCCTGAAGTTTGCGGCGTTTCAGGCAGACAAGGAACTGTCTCGTTCGCTCGCCGGCAAATTCTCACGGATCGGTTTGCCTGACGCGGAAATGAGCGTGACAAATCTTATCACCAATCAGAAGGAGCAACGCAATCTGGCGTTATCCACCCACGCGGATTGCGTGCTGCCGCTGCTCGATTTCTTGAAATCGGAAGACGCGAAGGTGAATGCCATTGCGCATCGCGTGGTGCATGGCGGGCCGCGCTTTCGCGAGCCGCAACGCGTTTCGATGGAAATGCTGGCCGAACTTCGGCGATTCGGCCCGTTGGATCCTGACCATTTGCCAGCGGCATTGGGATTGATCGAAGAAATTGGCGTGCGATTTCCGAACGTGCCTCAGGTCGCCTGTTTTGACACGGCGTTTCATCGCGACATGCCGCGCGTGGCGAAATTGCTGCCGTTGCCAAGACACTATGATGCAATGGGAGTGCAACGGTATGGGTTTCACGGTTTGTCGTACGCCTATTTGATGCAGGAACTCGAAACAATTGCTGGAGCAAACGTGGCGCGCGGCAAAGTTATCCTTGCGCATCTGGGCAACGGCGCGAGCATGGCTGCCGTGCGCGATGGCAAAAGCATTGATACCACGATGGCATTTACGCCGACCGCTGGCCTTGTGATGAGCACGCGCACGGGCGATTTGGATCCGGGACTGGTCATGTATCTTGGCCGTTCTGAAGGAATGTCAGCGGACCAGTTCAATGAGCTGGTGAACAAACGCGCCGGTTTGCTGGGCGTTTCGGAGATCAGCCCGGACGTGCGTGATTTGTTGGAAGTGGAACCGAAGGATATTCGGGCGTCCGAGGCCCTGGCATTATTTTGTTACTCTGCGAAAAAATGGATTGGAGCGCTGGCTGCGGCATTGGGCGGTTTGGACACGCTTGTTTTCTCCGGCGGCATTGGGGAAAATGCGCCGGCAATCCGGTGGCGGAT
>DASRBR010000537.1:0-11150 GCA_035653495.1 Verrucomicrobiia bacterium | reverse complement strand
GCAAAAGTTCAAGCAATCGCGTGTCCTTTTTGCCGCCGCCGCAACCCAGTCCAATGAGATGCACGCTTTTTGCTGCGATGCGTTGCGCGACCGCTTCGAAACTCAAATCATAAATCGCCGCGCAATGGGCATCGTTGCGCGTCGGCGAATATGCCTCGTGCAATGCGAGCCATTTTTGTGTTTGCTTGGGGCTGTCGTAATGGAACTTGTGGTTCACCTTGCGCGAGCGAAGCGATTCGAGCAAATCGCGCCGGATTTGTTCCGGGAATTGGCTGGGTTGAATCGCCACGCGGGCAACAGATGACATTCACGATTCTTGCCGCAACACTCCGGTGAAAACAAGGCTTCGTCGAATCAGACAAGTTTTCCTTTGTCCGGGTTGGAGACCTCCGCATGCCGCGAACAACTCCCTTTAAAAGCGTAGTCGGCTCGGCCGGGCGATGCCTCTTTGGGCGACACTGGTCAAGTCTTGCAACAACAACTTTACATTCAGCAACTGCATCTCCATCCGCAGCACCGTCATCTCCGTCTTGCGGCGTATCCGTTCGTCATTGTTTTGCACAATTTCAGCCCTCATTTCAGATGGAAGCTCCTCGGACATGCGAAGATGAAAGCATTTCGAGAAAAATCATGGAATGGGTTACGAACCTGTCTGCTCCAAAACCTTTTACCCATTCGATTTCGCAGGTTGAGGGCGACGAGACTCTCCGGACGAAAAAAACCCCCGGTCCTTGGTCGGGGGAAAAATTTAGGGTGCATGCGCAGTATGAGAAAGAACGGGCTGCCGCGGTATGGGGTAATCACCCTAGCGAAATCGAAGAGAACAGTTTTCAAAAAGACAAGAAAAGAGCATCTGAATTTGTCTTTTCCGCACCTTGCAGCAAAACGGCTCTCACGCCATTATTTAGCTGTCATGCTCGGTTGGACGAAACGCTTTGAACGCTACTCGAAGACGCTCATGATGAGCCTCTGTTTTTTGCTGGTGGCGATCATCGGCGCCGTGGATTGGATCACCGGCTTCGAGCTTTCATTCCTTGTTTTTTATCTGATACCGGTGGCGCTGGCGGTCTGGTTTGTGGGCGACGGGTTCGCGATTGTGATTTCGTTGCTCAGCGTTGGAGTGTGGGTCGCGGGAGACGTAAGCGCCGGCGCGAAATATTCGCAGCCGTTCGTGCCGGTCTGGAACGCGTTGATCGCGCTGTCGTTTATTTTCGTCGTGGTGGCGATTCTGCGGCGCCTGCGCAATCTGCAACGGCAGCTCGAGGAACAGGTGCGGCAACGAACAATCGCCCTCACCAACGAAATGCAGGAACGGATGCGTTTGGAAACGGAGTTGCTCGGCATCAGCGAACGCGAACAACGGCGCATCGGGCACGATTTGCACGACAGCCTTTGCCAGCATCTCACAGGCACGGCGCTGGCCGGCCAGGTGCTGGGCGAAAAATTGGCGGAGAAATCCTTGCCGGAGGCCGCTGCGGCGGAGCATTTGGTGATGCTGGTGGAGGAAGCGATTGATCTGACGCGCACGATGGCGCGTGGGTTGCACCCAATGGAATTGGAAGGCGACGGTTTTCGCGACGCGTTCAGCGAACTGGCGGCGAACATCACCGAACGTTTCAAGATCAAGTGCAGTTTCGAATCCCCGAAAGCGATGCGCATCCAGGCGCCAACAGGAGCGATTCATCTTTATCGGATTGCGCAGGAAGCGATCAACAACGCCATCAAGCACAGCAAGGCCGGCCACATTGTCATCCGTCTGGACCAGGATGACGACGCCATTAGGTTGAGCGTCAGCGATGACGGCGTTGGCCTGCCTGATAACGCGCGCAACAGTCGCGGAATGGGATTGCGCATCATGGCCTATCGCGCCAGCATGATCGGGGCGAGCTTCAACGTGGAACGGGTTGTCCCGCACGGCACGCGTGTGGTATGCGTCGTGCCGCGCGCTGCAAAAAGTTTTTCAAATGCCTGAAAAAACGAAAATCCTTTTGGTTGATGATCATCCCCTGGTGCGGGAGTGGCTGGCGAATTTGATCAATCAACAGCTTGACCTGCAAGTGTGCGGAGAAGCGGCGAACTCTTCGGAGGCATTGGAACATGTCGGCACAGCAAAGCCGGACATCGCCGTGGTGGATATCTCGATGGAAGGCGGTTCGGGAATCGAACTCATCAAGAACATCAAGGCGCTGTATCCGAACGTGATCGTGATCGTGCTTTCGATGCACGACGAAATGCTTTATGCCGAACGCGCGTTGCGCGCGGGCGCGCGGGGTTACATCATGAAACGCGAGGCAACCAAGAAAATCCTGCTCGCGCTTCGCGCCGTGCTCGCAGGAAAACTTTACATCAGCGACAAGGTGAACGAGCTGATGGCCGAAAAATTTGTCGAGGGCCGTTTGGGTTCGAGCGAATCGCCGGTGGAGCAGTTGAGTGACCGGGAACTGGAAGTGTTTCAGTTGCTCGGACGCGGCTTGAGCACGCGGCAGATCGCGGAAGATTTGAATGTCAGCTTCAAAACTGTCCAGGCGTATTGCGCGCGCATCAAGGACAAATTAAATCTCACCAACGCCACAGAACTTTTGCGCGAAGCCATCCGCTGGCATGATTCGCAAAAGACAGGATAGAAACGCTTTCTATTACAATTTCTTCAGTTTTCGTACGGCCCTGCCCTACAAAAGAATTAGGCATGGCTGCACAGATTTTTCACGCCCGCTTGGTTACTATAAAGGCTAGTGAAATGTCTTGTTATTGCTTTCATAGTAACAGGTTCGGTGTGGGCAGCGCATGCCGAGACGCAAGTGTCGCATCCGCAGGAAGCAGTTTCCACTCCGCCGAGATTGTCCTTGGCCGAAGCGCAGCAGATTGCTTTCGAACGCAACTGGGACCTGCTCGCCGCAAAAAGCGGAATTAACAGCGCGGAAGCGCAACTCATCGTGGTGAAAGAATTTCCCAATCCGACTTTTTCCTGGACGACCGCGAAGATCGGCACGCACGAAAGCGCGACGATTCTCGGCAATAGCATTTGGAACCGCAGCTACGACACGATCGCGGCTGTGAGCCAGTTGGTCGAGATAGCTGGCAAGCGCGGAGATCGTCAACGCGCTGCCCGCGCCGGAGTGATGGGCGCGCGCGCACGATTTTTCGATGCGAAACGGACATTGGACCAGGGAGTGACGAAAGCGTACGTGGCTGCGTTGCTGGCGAACGAAAACGTCCGCGTCTTGAATGAATCCGCTAATTATCTGAAGCACGAAGCGGACATTGCCAACGCCCGTTACAAGGCCGGCGACATTTCGGATTCGGACCGCAAACAAATCGAAATCAATGCCGAACAATTTCAACTGCAGGCCCGGGCGGCGGAAGCGACGGCCGCGCAGGCGCGTGTGGCCGTCGAGATCTTGATGGGCGTGCCACAGCCGAAAGGAAATTGGGAGCCGGTGGACACCCTGCCGTTGCTCGTGACGGCTTCCACCCCGAAAGATTTGGACGAGATGCCGCAAGGTTCGCGGAGCGACGTGCTGGCCGCGGAACAAGATTTGCGCAGCGCGCGGGAGAACCTGAAATTGCAGAAGGCCATTCGCATTCCTGACCCCACTTTTTCGATCCAGTATGAACACGAGCCGCCTGGCGGCGGTCCACCCATAGATACTTTTGGTGTCGGCGTTTCCTTCCCGCTGCCGTTGTGGAACCGCAATGGCGGGAACATCAAGGCGGCGCAGGCGCAGCAGGAACAGTCCGCTATCGCGCTGGGCAAGGTGAAGTTGCAGGTGATGTCGGACATCGCCAACGCCGCGGTTGCCTACAAGGAAGCCTCGGGACGCCTGCATCGTTACGTGGACCAAATCCGCCCCAAAGCCGGCAGCGTGCGCGAGTCGGTGGCGTTCGCCTACGAAAAAGGCGGTGCGTCGCTGGTGGATTTGCTCGATGCCGAACGCACCGACAACGACGTGCGCCTGGCGACGGCCCAGGCGATGTCAGACACGGTGAGCGCTGCAGCGGACTTGAAAGCAGCGCGCGCAGTTTTGCCAGAAACAGAATTGACGTCATCCAAACCCTGAAAAGCGAAGCATGAAAATGACACAATTGAATACAGAAAAATTTTCAACAGCGTTGGTGAAAGGTCTCAGCTTGCTGGCCTTCACGGCGCTGCTCGGTTGTCATCGAACCGAAACAGCAAAAATTCCCGAACCGCCCGAACCGAAAGTGCAGGGCGAGACGGTGAGTTTTCCAACGGACGCGCCGCAGTTAAGTTCTTTTGCGGTGCAGCCTGCCGAGGCGCGCAAACTGGCCATCACGCATCTGACTGGTCGTTTATATTGGAATGATGACGTGACGGTGCGCGTGTTTACGCCGGTCGCAGGCCGCGTGGTGAAGGTCGATGCCGATTTGGGCGACCGCGTGTCACCGGGTTCGCCGCTGGCGGAAATTGATTCGCCCGATTTTGGGCAGGTTTTGGCCAATGCGCGCACTGCTGTGGGAAATCTGGCCGCCGCAGACAAGGCTTACACGCGCAGCAAGGAATTGCTCGCGCACGGCGCGGCGGCTGAAAAGGATGTCGAAGCCGCCCAAGCCGCTTACGTTGCGGCGCTGGCTGAACGGGATCGCGCGGAAGCGGTGCTGGAGAATTACGGTGGAACACTCAAGGCGACCAATTCGGTTTACACCTTGCGCAGCCAGCTTGCTGGCGAGGTGGTGGACAAGAACGTGAACCCCGGCCAGGAATTGCGCGCCGATTTGATGCTTGCCAATGCGCCCAGTCTGTTCGCTCCCCAGTTCGTGGTGAGCGACCCGACCACGCTTTGGGTGCAGGTGGACGTTGCGGAAACAGACCTTGCTTCCATCCAGCCGGGAATGAAGTTGCGGGTCACTTCGCGTGCGTTTTCGGATCGCGTTTTTGAAGGCCGCATCGAAAAAATCGGCGACACGATGGACCCGGCCACGCGCACGGTGAAAGTGCGCGGCGTGGTGAACAATCCGGACAAACTGCTCAAGGCGGAAATGTACGTGATGGTCGACATCATCAAGGATTTGAGCCAGGTGGCGGACGCGGGCGTGGATGTTCCCGCAAAGGCGATTTTCATGAAGCAGGATGAAAGTTTTCTCTTCGTCGAAAGCGCTCCGGGCCAGTTCGAACGCAAGCGCGTGAAGGTCGGTGCGGAAAAAGATGGCAAGGTGCCGGTGTTCGATGGCGTGGCCGCAGGCCAGAAGGTGGTCAGCGAAGGCGCGCTGCTTTTGCAATCGCTCGTGGAACCCACTTCGTAAATGCAGCCGCCCTCAATTGCTGTTTAGAGATTCATGATCGGCAAACTTACGCAATCCGTTTTGCATCATCGCGCCGTCGTGGTGTTGCTCTTGATCGTCTTTGTTCTCTTTGGCGTTCGCGCATTCCAGGAACTTCCTGTCGAGGCTTATCCGGACGTGACCAATGTGTCCGTCCAGATTTTAACGCTTTTTCCCGGCCACGCGGCCGAGGAGGTGGAACGCCTGGTGACGGTCCCCATCGAAAGCGCGATGAATGGCATTCCCAAGCGCGTTTCGATGCGGTCTATTTCGCTGTTCGGCCTTTCACAAGTCACGCTTGTTTTCGAAGACAACGCGGACAACGCCACCATTCGCAACCTTGCCAACCAGCTTTTGGGCACAGTCACCCTGCCGCCGGGCGCACAAGCCAGTCTTTCGCCTGATGCCACGCCCATCGGCGAAGTCTATCGCTACACTTTGCGCGCGCAGCCCGGTTTTCCCGCGGAGGAAGTGCGCGCCTTGCAGGATTGGGTCGTCGAAAAAAAATTCCGTTCTGTGCCAGGCGTGGTGGATGTGAATCCGTTCGGCGGTCTCACCAAGCAATATCATGTGCTCGTGGACCCCGCCAAACTCCGTTCATACGGCCTTAATCTGCAACAGGTGTTCAACGCCTTGCAGAACGGCAACAGCAACGCCGGCGGCGGTTACGTGGAGCACGGTTCCGAACTTTATGTTGTGCGCGGGCTGGGTTTTGTGCGCAACGTCGGCGATATCGAGGACATTGCGGTTGCAACGGTAAACGGCACGCCCATCCGGGTGCGGGACGTGGCCCAAGTGCAGATCGGCCATGCCGTGCGTTTGGGGCGCGTGGGCAAAACGGAATGCGAGAACGGCAAAATCACCCGCGATGAAAACGATATTCCTGAAGGAATCGTGGTGATGCGGCGCGGCGAAAACCCGCTGGAGGTTTGCAAGCGCATCGAAGCGATGGCCGATGAAATCAACAAGCATTATCTGCCCGATGGCGTGAAGCTCGTGATGTATTACGACCGGACCGGCCTGACCGAACGAACATTGCACACGGTGCGGCATAACATGATCGAAGGCATCAGCCTGGTGTTGCTCGTGTTGATTTTGTTCCTGGGACTCGGCAACTGGCGTTCAGCATTGGTGGTAGCGCTGGCCGTGCCCGTTTCATTGCTCGGCGCATTCATGCTGCTCGATCTGCGCGGCATTCCGGCGAACCTGATTTCCATGGGCGCGATTGATTTCGGCATCATCGTGGACTCCGCCGTGGTCATCATCGAAAACCTGCTGCACATCCTGGAGAAGCGCAAAGGAACCATTCGTTCACTGCCCTCGGCCATCGTCGAAGCGACAACGCAGATGGGCAAACCGATTCTTTTTTCCAAGGCGATTTTGCTCACCGCCTTCATTCCACTTTTCACCTTGCAACGCGTGGAAGGCCGAATTTTCCGGCCGATGGCACTGACGCTCACGTTCGCGCTCATTACGGGAACGATTTTTGCAATTGTGGTCGTGCCGGTGTTGGCGAGCTTTGCGTTCAAAGGATTAAAGATTGGGAAAAAGGAAGCATGGATCGTGCGCTGGCTGGTTCGGCTGTATCGGCCTGCGCTGGACTTTGCCTTGAAAGCGCGCTGGCTGACTTGCGGCATCACGATTGTCCTACTGCTCATCGGCGCATTGGTTTTTCATTTCATTGGGAGCGAGTTTTTGCCCAAGCTCGATGAAGGCGACCTTTGGGTGCGCACTTTTGCCCCGCAATCCATCTCGCCTTCCGAATCCGCCAAGCTCACGCAGAAGGTGCGCGAGAAACTCGCTTCGTTCCCGGAGGTGCGCTACATCGTCAGCCAAATCGGCCGGCCTGATGATGGAACCGATGTGAACGGTTGGGACGTCACTGAATACAGCGTTGGTTTGCGTCCGCGCGAGGAATGGACCACCACGCACAATCGCGACGGGCTTTGCGAAGCGATGGCGCGCAAACTTCGGGAAATTCCCGGCATTGATTCGCAGTTCAGCCAGTACATCGAGGACAACGTCAACGAAGCGGTTTCCGGCGTGAAAAGCGAACTGGCCATCAAGTTGTATGGCGACGATCCGGTGCAGTTGCAGAAATTCGCGGACCAAATTGTGGACGTCGTCAAGAACGTGCCGGGCGCGAAGGACGTCGGCACTGATTTCCTGATGGGCCAGCCGCAAATCCAAATCACGATTGATCGCGCAGCCATCGCGCGTTACGGCCTGGCGGTGCAGGACCTGCAAAATGTCGTCGCCACGGCGATGGGCGGCCAGACCGCGACGCAAGTCATGCAAGGCGAGCGCACGTTCGACCTTGTCTTAAAAATGGCACCCACTGCTGTCGCCGACATCATTTCCATCCGCAACATCCCGATCTTTGGCTCGAACGGCGAAAGGCTCACGTTGGGGATGCTCGCGTCAGTTGACATCAAGCCCGGACTTGCTCGCATCGAACGCGAGGAAAACGAACGGCGCACCGCCATCAAACTTTCCACGCGCGACCGCGATTTGGATTCGGTCGTTGCCGACGCGCAGAAGAAAGTCGAATCATCCGTTCATTTGCCGCCCGGTTATCGCATTGAATGGACCGGCTCATTTGAAAACGAACAACGCGCCGAGAAACGGCTGATGGTCATCATTCCGCTGACCATCCTGGCCATCTTTTTCCTGCTCTACATCGCGTTCGATTCGCCGATGCTCGGGATTTTGATCATCCTTAACGTGCCGTTTGCGGCGACTGGGGGACTGATGGCGCTGCCGCTTGCCGGATTGAATCTGTCAGTGGCCGCGCTCGTTGGGTTCATTGCGCTGTTTGGAATATCAATCCAAAACTGTGTCATTCTCGTTTCGCGCATCAATGAGTTGCGCGGGGAAAGTAAATCCATGATGGATGCCATTCGCGAAGGATCTATTTCTCGCGTCCGTCCCATGGTCATGACGGCATTGATGGCAATGTTGGGTCTCTTGCCAATGGCTCTCTCGACAGGCGTTGGCGCGGAAACCGCGCGTCCTTTCGCCGTAGTCATCATTGGCGGATTGATCACTGGCACAGTTCTGACCTTGTTCATCCTGCCCCTGCTCTATCCGTATTTTGAACCCAAGCGAATAACCGTCAAGGAGCCGGTCATCGCCCAACCCGCGCAGGAAACATCTCCGGCGTAGGTATTTGGGTCTTTTTTCGCCATTGGGTACTTTACGTCGAGTCCCCATTGCGAACCGGCGGAGAATTGGAACGTTTGCTTCATGTCGGAAACTTCTGTGGTGGTCGTGGGCGCGGGCGTGGCGGGTCTCTCGGCGGCAAATGAACTGGCGCAGGCTGGCGCGCCGGTTTGCGTGCTCGAAGCGCGTCAACGCGTTGGCGGACGCATCTTTACCATCAACGATTCCGTCGGCAAACCGATTGAGTTGGGTGCGGAATTCATCCACGGCAAGGCACCCGAACTGTGGCAAATCATCCAGTCCGCGCGCCTGCCCGTCCATGAAGTCACCGAGCGTCATCGTGCCCTGTGCGGCAACGATTCCAGACTCACCGACATGGAAGGTTTCTGGAGCGGCTTTGAGCGCATCATGGAAAAAGTTGATCCGCACCAGTGCGACCAGCCGTTCGCGACGTTTTTGTCGCGGCTTTCGGACATCCCGCCGGATTGGAAACGATGGGCGAACGATTTTGTGGAAGGATTCGACGCCGCGCACACCGAGCGCATCAGCATCCAGGCGCTGGCTCGCGAAGAAGATTATTCCAACCGCATCGAAGGCGACCAATCGTTTCGAATCGCGACCGGCTACAGCCAGATCGTCGAATGGCTGGCGCGGCAACTGGAATTGAAAAAAGTCCAGGTGCATTGCGGGATGAAGGTCGAAAACATCCGCTGGAGAGGAGGTTCCGTGTTCGTCCATGCCCGCGAGAGCGGCGGACGCATCCGGACATTCCAGGCGTCGCGCGCCATCATCACGCTGCCATTGGGCGTGCTCAAGGCCGGCGACGTGCAATTCGAACCTGAAGTCATGGAAAAAAAGCAGGCGATTCAAGGATTGGAAATGGGGCACGTCGTGAAAATGA
Source organism: Verrucomicrobiia bacterium (assembly GCA_035653495.1). Classification (GTDB taxonomy): domain Bacteria; phylum Verrucomicrobiota; class Verrucomicrobiia; order Limisphaerales; family Pedosphaeraceae; genus DATAUW01. Next base: position 1,807 of record DASRBR010000537.1, on the reverse strand, counting down.
ACCTGCAATTTCGTTCGCGTTTCTGGCCCGAGCGCGATTTTGGTTTCATTCACGCCTCCGACGAATGGTTTCCAACCTGGTGGTCGCATGAGGAAAACGGTTTGCTGACGGGCTGGGCCGGTGGACCGAAGGCCGAACGCATGGAAGGCATGGACCAGGAACAGATCGTTTATTACGCGTTAAAGGCCGTCGCTGGTATTTTTCAGGTCCCAATCACAAAGGTGACTAATGCATTGGGCAGGGTGTGGTTCCACGATTGGAGCGCCGATCCGTTTTCACGCGGCGCTTACAGCTACATCCCGGCGGGAATGATGGAGGCGCAGCAGCATTTCTCGTGGCCAGTTGAGGAAACGTTATTCTTCGCCGGCGAAGCTGCCACGCTGGACGGCCAGCTTGGGACGGTGCACGGCGCCATCGCCAGCGGCAAACGCGCCGCGCACGAAGTCCTCCAATCCATGACCCGGGCGCATCGTTAAACGTTTAACCGTTCAAGACCCATCACGGTGTGATAAGGCGATTGGCTGTGCCGCTCACCTCCACGCGCACGCCAGTGGGGTTGATGGCCGTCCCGGCATTGGTCACGACGAAATCAAGCGTGTTCGTCCCGCTAACAAAGCCGCTAAGGAATGTGAAAGCATTGGTCAATGCGGCGAAATTGCCGTCACTTACCGCTGCCGTTGCGGTGCCGTTGAGGACGATCTTTCCCGTGTTGTCCGAAGTCCAGTGGCCTGAGACAACCGCTGTTGATTTCTCAAGACCCGTAAGATCGAAGGTGATGCGATACGTGTAGTTTCCGGGTTGATTGCCTCCCGCTTGATTGGCTTGCGGCGCGAGCCACTTCGATGCCGGGCCATTGGTGATCCACGGAGGAATGGGCGGCGCGTCATCGACTACAATCGCATTCGGCCCGGGAAATGATGGATCGGCGCTCTGAATCAATTTCCAATGTGGATCCACTGTGTTGGATGCGAGCAAGGCTCCGTTCGTTCCGACGCCAGTGTTGAACAGTCCCGGAATAGGTACTTGCCCTGCGTAGGCCAGACGATAGAACTTGGTCCCTTTATTGGCGTCGGTCACGGTGTAATTTGTGCCGACAATGATCGGATGAGTCGTCTGGATTGACCACGTTGCCGCCGTTAAAAGCCTGGGGATGGACTCCAAGGTGAAGCCAACATCATTCGTTGGCCACCAAATAAGCACGTTACTGTTTGTGGTCGGAGCGATGTGCAGTTGCGGAATGTGAACGAACGTCGCCGTGATGTTCTTGTCCGAATCGATGAGTACATTGTACGGATTTTGAGTGGTATTGATGTCTCCGGAATACCCGACGAAGGTGTACGCGGATCCGCCAAGCCACCAAGCGTCCAGATTGACAACCGTTCCATAAGAATAACCACCTCCGAATGGATACGGCGATTCAATCACAAAACCGGTGGCACCTCCCGAATCCACGACGGTCAAGTTCAAATTGTACATTCCATTGCCGTACCGAAGGTTGTCGAACATCGCGTAGGAAGGATCCACATCATTCGTGCCGGGGTTTTGGCTGGAAAACCGCGCGTAGGCGATATTGGTTGTGGACGAAGAGAAAACCAGCGTTTCAACATCACCCACCTGGCTGCTGTTTGTCGGCAATGGCCCGCTATAATAGACTGTGCCCAGGTAATTGTTGTTGGAGTCGAATCCCTGTAGATACGGGCGTAGAGTAAGAGTGGTAAATTCAGGCGGCGCAACCGGCCGTGCGTCAATTTTTACGATCGCCATCGGTGTGGCAAAGTGCACATCCACGGCGCCGCCTCGGGCGTCG
>DASRBR010000536.1:0-5482 GCA_035653495.1 Verrucomicrobiia bacterium | reverse complement strand
TTGGTGCGCGACATCAAGCCGCGGCTTGGGCGAGTTGGGCTTCCAACGCTTCGCGGGCGCAGCTACATTCTGCGGCAACGTGGCGAACTTCGACCACGCATCCGTGTTCCAATCCCGGGCATCCCTTCGCGATGGCCACAGCTTCATCGTAGCTTTCCACATTCAACATGAAATAACCGCCGATGGCTTCCTTCGCTTCGGTGAACGGACCATCGGAAACGATGCGGCCGTTTTTCCCCGAAACGATCCTGGCAGTTGGTTCCAGCGGATGACCACCCTGGACTTTGCCCTGCGCAGAAAAGCGCTCGAACCACGACTTCCATTGGTTCATCACGTTTTGGATCTGTTCGGGCGAAAGGCCTTTTGTCCAGTCGTTGCCGCGAAAGAACAGCATGTATTGATTGGTTGATTTGGTGTTATTCATAATTTTTTGTTCGTTGATTTGTTTGGTGTTTTCAAAAGTAAAACGATTGATTCGCAGTTTGGGGAGAACTTACGCTGCAGTCGATGCGAGTTGTGCTTCTTCTGCGCAAGCGCGTGCAGCCGGGCACACCTCGGCGATCTGACGCACTTCCACTTGGCCGCCGTGTTCCAGCATCGGGCAAGTTTTCGCGATGGCAACCGCTTCGTCGAAGCTGCCCAAGGCAAACAATCCGTAACCGCCGACGATTTCCTTGGATTCGTTATAGGGACCGTCCTGGACGATGCGGCCGTTTTTGCCCGAAACGACCTTGCCCGTGCGTTCGAGCGGTTGGGCGGCCTTGAGCTTGCCCTTTTTGGAGAAGCCCTCTAGCCACGACATCATCTGGTTCACGGCGGTTTGGATCTCTTCCGGTGAAAGGCCCTTGGTCCAATCGCCACCACGGAAGAAGAGCAGGTATTCGTTTTTCTGTGATTCGTTGTTATTCATATCGTTTTGGTTTGTTGATTGTTTCAATTTCAGTCTTTCAATGATACGACGAACGGGTTTCTGGTTTGAGGACAATTTTATTTCACGGAATTATTTTTTTCGGACGATCAGCAGAGGTTTCTCACGCTCAATGCTATACGCAAACTCGTGGGAATTGAAGGGGGTTTTTGCGACAGTGAGCCGGTAGATACGATGCAGCGCCAGGCTGAACAACGCGGCGGCGCACACAATCAGCAGTGATGTCCGTAGGAACGCCGCGCTTGTAAGCGAAATGCCCACCCCGCTAAACAGCGCCACATACATCGCCACGCAAACCGGGCATTTCGGCAGCAAGGCCAATATCGCACTTGGAACAACCCACCCGGCAAATTCGAAGCCCCGCCGTTTGTGCGAGGCGCTTTGCCGGCTGTCGCCCCCGCTCGCGTTATGGCAGCAGTTTTGAATTTTCATGAGGCACCCTCCCTTTAGTGGCAGCACGAACCTGTTTTCTGAGCAGCCTGCCCGTATTGGTCGTGATGACGCCACCAAATGCCCGACTCTTCCTCATTGCGTCCTTTGGGCGCGCGATCAAGCCATTGATACATGCCCCAGAGACCATCCAACCCGCGCGCGTAAGCGGAATAAGTGTGGTAAACCTCGCCGTCCTCTAGCACAAACGCGCTCATCCCCGGCGCTTCGCGCGTGAAATTCGCGTAGTTGGTCCCGGCCATCGCCGCGCATTGTGCAGCGCCTTCGCTTGGCGCGCTATCCCCGGAGGGCTCTTCCCGGACAAAGTTGTATTCAACACCCTCGCGTTCCTGCTGCTCGCTAAAGGACACATGGAAGTCGAAGTTGAAGTCGGTGTTGAACGATGACGCCCACGGAAACGTCCAGCCCATTCGCTTTTTGAACGCCTGCAGCTTGGCGAGTGGCGCGCGCGACACCGCCCAGAGCATCACGTCATGATTTGCCAGGTGGACAGCGATTCCGTTGAAGCCGTCTGCAATCGCCGAACAGGATGGGCAGCCTGCGTTGTAATCAGGCCCGAACATGAAATGATAGATGAGGAGTTGCGAGCGGCCCTTGAAAAGTTCGGCGAGCGTCGCTTTTCCCTCGTCGGTGTCAAACCGGTATTTCTTGTCAATTCGCACCCAGGGCAATTCCTGCCTCCGCCGTGCCAGTTCATCACTGCGCCGCGTCAGTTCTTTCTCGGCCTTGAGCAGATCCTTCCGCGCGGCAAGCCATTGTTCGTGCGATGCGATTTTGTGTCCTTTCCTTTGAGTTCGAGGTGCAGACTTTGTTGCATTTGCGCTCATGATTTCCCTTTCTTCGGCTGCCGCCAACCCCGGCCCGCCGTTTCTTGAATTTGGTTTGATCGTTGATGGTCCCTTCAATGATGCGACGAACAAAAGCGCCGATTGAGGACAATTATTTTGCGGTGTCGTTTTTTTCCCAAACGGCAAATGCGTTGTTCTCCGGGTCGAGGCAAATGGCGAAATAACCCATCGTTGGAATGGCCGTTTTGCCCTTGCAAATCTTGCCTCCAAGCTTCTCCACTTTGGCAACGTATTTGTCCACGGAATCCACCGAGATATAATTGGTGACACCGTGTTCCGGCGCTTGACGTTCCATCAAGCCTCCGTCCGGGCTGTCATTGCTGCCGCCGGTGTCAATGTGCCAATACTCCATCGGGCCGGGAAACTTGTTGAACTTCCAGCCGAAAAGCTTGCTGTAGAAGCCTTTTGCGCGGCTGACATCGTCGGCGGGAATCTCGAACCAGATGAGGCTGGCGGGAACTTTGGTTGGTTTTGATTTTTTGGCTTTGGATTTGGTGCTCATAATATCAATTTGAACTTTTGATTTGTCTCTTCTCCAATAAGACGAAGGAGCCGGACCGCGAAGGACACTCTAACCTCACTTTATTTGCAATTCTACTGGCGGTAATGTGACAAGAACGTTACAGCCTCACAACTCCAATGGCTTGGAACGCGACACGCGCATCTTTTCAGCGTCAATGATGGATTCCATGCGGCGCAAATCTTCCGCAATGCTCGTGCTGATGATCAGGTAATCAAAATTCTTCCACTGCGCGATCTCCTGCCGCGCGACGCCAAGCCGTTTCTGGATCACCGGCGGAGAATCGGTGCCGCGGCGTTTCAATCGTTCTTCCAAAATCGCCAGCGTAGGTGGCGTGAGAAAAACTCGCACAAGCGCCTGCTTCAACTCGGGGTCCTCCTCCGCGCGCTCGCGAATCGTCGCCGCACCCTGCACGTCCACATTCAACAGCACGTCCTTGCCCTGGCGCAATTTGCTCAGCACCTCGGATTTCAACGTTCCATAGCTGTTGCCGAACACCGTGGCGTGCTCAAGAAAATTGCCGGCCTGCACGCGTTTGAGGAACGCCGCCGCATCGAGAAAATAATAATCGACACCGTCCTCTTCATCCTTGCGCGGCGGACGCGTTGTGCAGGTGACCGCGCGCGTCCTCTCCGGGTGCGCCTTGAGCAATTGCTTGCAAAGCGTGGTCTTGCCGCCGCCCGAAGGGGCGGAAATCACGATCAGCAGCGGATTGGGTTGCGCGTCAGACATGCATGAATTACGGGTTGCGAAATTCACCGTGGAAATCCGCACTTAACCAACGAACACTTAGAGCACAAAGGTGTTCGGCGGGACGCCGAACACGGCACGCGAGACGCGTGCGCTCCCCAAACTGCAACCGCGGTTCCATAACCCGGAACCCGGAACTCGGAACCCGGAACTTTTGTTGAATCTTGATCATTCCACGTTTTGCACCTGCTCGCGAAATTTTTCCAGCTCGGCCTTGAGCACCACCACCGCGCGGGAGATGACGCTGTCGTTCGCCTTGGAACCGATGGTGTTGACCTCGCGATTGATTTCCTGCGCGAGAAAATCCAGCGTGCGCCCGACCGGCTCCCGTGAATTGAGGCAATCATCGAACTGCTGGTAATGACTTTGCAAGCGCGTCAATTCTTCCGAAATGTCCGAACGGTCTGCGAAATAAACGACTTCCTTGAGCAAACGTTCGTCATCGTCGCCGGGTATTTCGACGCCAGCCGTCTTGATGCGCAGGAGCAATTGTTCGCGATAACGTTTCTGGACTTCCGGCGCGCGCTTCTGCACTTGCGTCGTCGTGCGGCGCATGATTTCGATGCGGCGCGCAAGGTCCTTCGCAAGATGCCCGCCTTCGCGTCCGCGCATCTTCACCAGCGTGGCCAGCGCCAGTTGCAAAGCTTTTTCAACCGCCGGCCAAAAATCTTCCGCATCGGCCATCTCCTCCTCCGGTTGCACGACACCGGGCGCGCGAAGGATCATGTCCAGCGTGATGGGCCCTTCGAGTTTCAAGTCCTTCGCAAGCTGGTTCAATTCGCGCACGTAAGCCCTGGCGAGCGGAGCATTCAGGCGGACCTTGCCCGGCAATTTGCCCTCAGCCGCATGGAGCGCCACGCGGGCGGTGAGGCGTCCGCGGGCGATGGAATGGTTTATGACATCGCGGATCTGCGCCTCGAGCACCTCCAGTTCGCGCGGCAACGCCACGGAAATCTCGCTCTGCTTGCGGTTGACCGAGCTGAGTTCGACCGTGACCTTGAAACCTTTTTGGGAGCATTCACCGCGCCCGTAACCCGTCATTGATTTCATTAAAGGAAACACTATGGCGAATGTTTGAGCGACAGGCGAACCTTTTTTGGCGGTCATCCGGCCCCGCCGTGCTGGCAACCGTTTTTCCTGCCACATTACCGGACTAAAGTCCGGTATTAATGACAGCAGAAAATGAGTGCCAGACACGAATTTCACGAATTCACACGAATCTAAAATGTGTTTTCGTGAAAATTCGTGTCATTCGTGTCTTCAGTCTCTTACTGGCAGAAAACCATCCCTTTTTTCTTGTAGGAAAAATAGTTTTTTTGACTCCCTCAAAAAAGACCACTTTTTTGAAATGCAGCAAACCCGCATAAACATTGGTAAATTTGGCTGAAAACTGACGTTTTCAGCTACTTCAAAAAAATATTGTCAAACCTACGGTACGTTTCATTTTTAGAAAACCCGCATGGTAATCTCGTGCCATGACTATTGAGAATACAATGGTTCATGGGACGAATGGGACCGATAGGGCGGTGCCACTCGCCCGAGTGGGCTGCTCCGGTTGCAGGCGAAGCCTGCCTTGGAGTGCGGCAGTCCTCTGCCGCTTTAAGGATGGGATCAATGATGTAAAATACGTATGGCCTATTAGCGGGGGTTCGAAAGCGGCAGAAGACTACCGCAGTCCAAGACGCTATCGTGACCCCTTGGCATTCTGCTGCAATCTCCGGTACTTCGGACGGAACAGCGCGGGATTTTCACGCGTTTGGACGCAGGGTGTTGCACCTGGTTGCGGCTTGTTGCGGCTTGTTGCAGCTACCGGGAAAAAATTAGAAGAGGCATCTGTGAAGCGCGGAATCTCGAGTGGCCAACGTGAGATTCAGGATGCCGAAACGGTGCTTTGGGCCGGATGTGTCGGCTTGTGTCGGATAATTTCGGATGGGAGGGCGGAGGGCGGCAAGTTTAAGGTTTCAGGTTTAAAGTTTAAAGTTGCCC
>DASRBR010000535.1:0-8788 GCA_035653495.1 Verrucomicrobiia bacterium | reverse complement strand
GTTGTCTTGGTCCGGATAATAATAGAGCCAGGCATTGAGGTTAAAATCGAAAAGATAGGGGAACAGACTCGGGCTGGTGTACCACCAGTCGGTGCTGGCAAAATCGTACATATAAACCCCGTCGTGGCCGTCGTTCGCATCCATGAAATATTCCCACCCCATTTCCATATGGTAAACGTAAGGATAATTTCCCGACGAGTAGTAGCCGAAAGTATTTCCGTTGGGAAACTGCAGGTAGTCAACGCCATTTCCAACGGATACCTGCCCGTTAAAAAATGGATCCAGGGACGGAGCAGGATCTGCCGCCGAGACCACGATTTTTGCGATGGCAAAATCCGCGCGCAGATCGTTCACCACCAGCGTCATCTCGTAATTGGTAGCGGACGGATATGTGTGCGAGGCAATAATTTCAAAGGTGCCGTTGGCGCCGGTGGTGGTATTGACTCCAATGGTGTTGGTGATGGTGAGCGGACCGGATGTTATCGAAGCGCCGGGCACGATGCTGTCGAGGCGAACGGTATTGCTGGTGCCATCGCCCCAAAAGATTGTCGTGCGATTTGTATGACCGGAATTTTGGAAGGTTGCCAAAACACCTGAAAAGGTCGAGCCGCTGCTGAAATTAAGATTTGTCGGCGCGTTTAAGGTCAATGACTCACCCAGCAAAAGCCTGCCGATGTTTTGGAACGTGACGCCCGGCGCGCCGCCAACATTTTCGCAGAAATAAATATTGGTGTCCGGCAGCCCGTTTGTGCCGTTGAACGTGCCGGTGGCAAGGTACGTGGGGAATGAAAGCGGCGTCGGCGTCGGGTAGAGGGTGAACTGGCCGTTGGTGGTAAGGCGGCCAATGGAACTTCCATAGTTCATGGTGAACCAAAGATTGCTGTCGGGCCCCACGATGATTGCCGTCGGCCGAGGGAGGAGCAAATCAGGTCTCGGGATGGGAAATTCCGTGATGGTCCCCTCGATGGTGATGCGCCCGATGGTGTTCGACTTGTGTTCAGTGAACCACAGCGCGCCATCAGGTCCTGAGACGATTGAGACGGGCGCGCAATTGGTGCGGGGCAGGGGAAAAGGTGTGAGCTTGCCGGCATTGGTGCCGCTTAAATTATAGCGGTAGATGGTACCGAATGTGCCGTCCATGAACCACATGTTGCCGTCGGGACCGGCGGTCAACCCGTAGATTTCGCTGTTGGTCGAGATGGGTGGCGATTCGTGCAAGAGCGGCACCGTGCCAGCGGAATTCACAGTGGGAGTTGGTGAGATGCAGGCGATGCGGTTACGATTGAATTCTGAAAACCAGATGTTGCCGTCGGGACCGTTGGCAACGATCCAAGGCACGCTGTTTTTATACGGGAGGGTAAAGCGGACATAATTATGTGAGAACGGGTCCATGCGGACCAATTGATTGACCGCCGAAGCGCTGAACCAAAGGTTTGTGTCCGGTCCCACGATGATGCTAAAGGGGGCCGTGTTGGTGGTGCCATTGACGATCCGGGTGAAATCGAATCTGTTCGAGGACGCGAGCGGGTTGAAATGGCCGATCTTATTGGCCGAATACATGCAGAACCAGTAGCCGCCGTCCGGCCCCTGGATGATTCCTTCCGGTTCGATGTAATAATCGAGCGAAGAGTCGGGCAGGTAGATGGTGAATTCGTGGATGTTGGTTTGAGCGCGGCAGATACCGGCCAAGGAAATGAACAGCGCAAAAAGCAAACACCCCCGCGACTTGATGCCCGAAAACAGCTTCGACGTTGACATTCGTATCAAAAAAATTTAGGGCCCGCAGTTCAAGCCCCAACTCCGCCCCTTCATTCCTGCGGGCTGCATGAGAGTAAGGAGAGCGGCAAGAAGCGCAAGCGAATTGTGGAGCAAAACTAAAGACACCAATTTCACGAATTGACACGAATCGAAAAGAATAAATTAGTGTTTCTTGCATCCTGAAAGAATGCAAATCTCTCAGCCCTGGGTTGCGAGGAACGAGCTACCCAGGGCTGAGTGACGAAACCCCGTTGTTGAGGTTTTTAAATCAGTTTCGCAGAAGACCCAAGGCGTTCAATGGATGATCAATTCCTCTAGCGTCGCTTGAAAGGGCGTGAGCAGTTCCGCGCCGTCGTCGGTGGCGGCCACCATGTCACAATGGCGCATGCCGCCCCAGCCTTCGATGTAAATGCCGGGCTCGATGTTGAACACCATGCCGGTTTCGAGCGTTTCAACGGATGCAGGATGAATTCTTGGGTGCGCGGTGTGATTGATGGCCGAAAAGCCGACCTCGTGTCCGGAACCATGTTTAAATTCCTTTTTGAAACCGTGTTTCTCCAAAATTTCCCGCGCGGCGCGATCCACTGATGCGTTTTTCGCGCCGGGCCGAACGGCTTTGAGTGCGGCTTCACGCGCGGCGAAAATGGCCTCGTATAATCGGCGTTTCCGATGGTCCGGTTCGCCGATGCAAAAGGTGCGCGTGATGTCGGTCCAAAAACCGTCGGCGTAGGAATTGCAATGGACGAGCGCCAGATCGCCGGGCTCCAGCGCGCGCGAGCGGGAGCGTTGATAGGCCGCGTAAGCCTCGGCTGAATTCGGTCTCGACATGCAAAAAGTGAAACCGTCCGCGCGTTCCACGCCGTTGAATCCAACGCCCTTGGTGCTCAACAAATCGCGAAATTCAGCGGCCACTTCTGTCTCGGTCAATCCCGCGCACAAATTTTTCCTGCCATGCTCAAACGCTTTTTCCGCTATGGCGCAAGCCGCGCGCAGCCTGGCGATTTCGTTCGGCGTCTTGACGGAGCGCAAGGCCTTCAGTTGGTCATCGGCAGAAACCAACTGCGCGTTCGGAACAGCTTCGGAAATGATGTCGCGCAATGTGCCGCCGAAAAAATGCATCGAGGCGTAGGAGGAGGGTTCGTGGAAATCGCCGGCTTCGTAACCGATTGCGCCGGTGATCTTCAATTTTTTTGCGAGTTGCGAAAGCGGCGCGCGAACTGCCTTGGTTGCGGTTTTGATTTCGTCGAGCGAACCGCCTTCAAACGTGCATAATTCGTGCGCCCAGCTTTTACCGGCCAGTTCGTGTTCATCTTCCGGCACGACCAGCCCGACCTGCCCATCCTTAGTTGCCACAGCGAGCGAAGTGCCCACGACGGGCCAATAACCGGAAAGCAGGAGAACATTGGTTGGCAGGCTGCAAATCAGCGCGTCCCAATTCGAGCCGACAATCGCGCGTTGAATGCGCTCAAGACGTTGCTGGTCCGAAGGCATGGGATTGATGGGGATGCTTGCGTCGTTTCAACTCTTCAATGGCGGCGCGCGCTTCGCGCAGTGCGGGGCCAACGATTAGGAATGAAATGAACGCGGAACAAAGGCAAAGCGTGCACCAACCCTGCGCGAGCACGGGCTGGCAAATGAGCAGGATAAGGCTGACGAGCGCCATGATGCTGGCGACGCAACCAAACCCGACCACGATCCAGGGATGATCACGCCAGCGTCTTTGACCGCCGACTGTCCCCAGGATGATTTCAGCAAGGTAACCGCCCGCGCCCAGCAGTGAATCGGGCACGGGCATCAACATTTGCGAAATGACCGAGTGCAAAACTTTTTCGCTGCCGTTGCCGAAAAACGGTTCCCAAACGCGCGGCACAACCCCGAGTTGATAAAGGGCGAGATAGACGGAGATGCCGAGGCCCGCCAAAGCAAGCGCAGCCAGCCCTGCGCGTTCAGACCACGCGGATGGATTGCTCGTCCAACCGGGCGGGATGTTTTCGTCCGGCGCAATGTTTTCCAGCTTGGTATCGGCCATGGAACCTCAATTGTGTCCGTTGTGCGGCGGTTTGCGATGGCGATGAAACCACGATTCGGCCGTATGAATCCAGCGATACAGACGATTGTGCGTATGTTCGTGTTCGTGCTCGTGTTCGCCGTTGCCATGTTGCTCGGCTTCTTTCTCCTGTTCAGGCGGCGGCGGATGGCCTTCGTGGATGGCTTTTTGCAGCACCTGCGCCAAATGGAGCGGATGCGCGTCGGTGCGTTGCACGATTTGTTCATGGCAACTGAATCCATCGGCAATGATCAATGTCCCGGCCCGGGCATCGCGCACCGCGGGCAAAAGCTCCTTCTCGCCGCACTTGATCGAAACCTCGTAATGCTCGCCTTTCTCAAACCCGAACGCGCCGGCCATGCCGCAACAGCCCTTCTCCGGGATGTGGACATCGAGCCCGAGTTTTTTCATGATGGCCTGCTCGTCCTCCGTGCCGATGACCGCCTTTTGATGGCAATGCAAATGCACGAGCGCTTTGCGGTCGAGTTGATTGATACGATAATGCGGCGCTTTTTTGTTGAGGAATTCGCTCAGGACAAAAGTCTGGCTGCGCAATTTTTTGGCGTCTTCGTTGTTCGGAAACAAGTTGAGCATTTCATCGCGGAACACCGCGCAACAACTCGGCTCGAGCACGACCATGGGAATCGCCTCCTGGATCTCTTTTTTCAATGCGACGAGGATTTGCTGCAACCAGCGTTCGGCCATGTCCAAAAATCCGTAATCATACAACGGGCGGCCGCAGCAGAGTTTTTGGTGCGGCAACTGCACGTGAAAACCGGCGTCGTGCAACACTTCAACCGCGGCCTTGGCGACATCGGGATGATAAAAATTATTGAACGTGTCCGGCCAAAGAATGACGCGCGGGCCGTCAAGATTTTTCAGCGGCTGCTTTGAGAACCAGTCGGTGAAACATTCGTCCGCAAGCTTTGGGACTTTGCGGCTTTGTTCCATGCCGACGGCCCATTTGGCAAACCCGCGCGTCAGGGCGGATTGCGAGAACCAGTTCGCAAGCTTCGGAAATTTGGTGCCGATGCGCGACCAGATATGGATCAACCCGAACGCATAGGCGTGACGCGGCCTGAGCCGGCCTTTGTAATAATGCGAAAGAAATTCCGCCTTGTAAGTCGCCATGTCCACATTGACAGGGCAATCGCCCTTGCAACCCTTGCACGAGAGGCAAAGGTCGAGCGCATTGTAAACCGCCTTGCTTTTCCAGCCCTTTTCCACTTCCGCGCCGTTCAACATTTCCCAAAGCAGCCGGGCGCGTCCACGCGTGCAATGCTCCTCGTCGAGCGTGACCATGTAACTCGGGCACATCGTCTGCCCGCCCATTTTGCGGCATTCGCCAACGCCGACACAGCGCAAGGCCGCCCGGCCAAAACTGTGCCGGTCGGCAGAAAATGAAAAATGCGTCTTGGGCTCGGCTGGATTGTAATCAGGCCCAAGGCGCAGATTGTCCGTCATCTTGTAAGGCTCGATCACCTTGCCCGGATTCATTTTCCATTGCGGGTCCCAGATCAGCTTGAACTCGCGCATCGCTTCCATCAATTCCGGCCCGAACATTTTCACGAGCCATTCGCCGCGCGATTGGCCGTCGCCGTGTTCGCCCGAAAAACTTCCGCCATAGCGCACAACGAGGTCGGTGGCTTCGTTGATGAACGAGCGCCATTTTTCGATGCCCGGTTTGGTATAAAGGTCGAACGGTATCCGCGTGTGGATGCAGCCCTGGCCGAGATGCCCGTAGAGAGTGGGATGATAATCATATTTGTCGAGCAGCTTGCGCAGGTCGCGAAGATAATTTCCAACCTTCGGCACTGGCACGGCTGAATCTTCCCAGCCTTCCCACGTGTCGGGCATGGTCGGAACCCACGCGGTTGAGCCGAGGCTGCCTTCGCGGACTTTCCAGATCATTTCCTCCTGCTCGGGATCGTCGAAGAGCTTCATGGTGGGTGCGGCTTTCCCGGCATGGCGTTTCAAATATGTCATCAACGCGCGTGCCTGCGAGTCGCTGTCGGCTTTGGAGTCGCCGCCGAATTCCACCAGCAGATAACCGTAGCCTTCCGGCAACATGGAGAGGTTCGCGTTCTTGTCGCCCTTGTCCTTCACGAATTTGTAAAGGCAATGGTCGATGCCTTCCAGCCCGGTCGGCTTGAATTCCAAAATTTCCGGCACATGATCGCCGGCGACGTAAATATCCTGATAACCCAATACCAGCAGGCTGCGGGCCTTGGGTTCGGGCACGAGGTTGAGCGTCGCTTCCAGAATCGTGACCAATGTGCTTTCGCTGCCGACCAACGCGCGCGCGACATTGAAACCGTTTTCGGGCAGCAAATCGGGAAGGTTGTAACCGGAGACGCGGCGTTCGAGCTTCGGATAGCCTTTGCGGATTTTGTCGGCGTATTTGATGACGAATTCGCGGAGCTTGCGGTAAATCTGCCCTTGCGGGCCGCCGGTGCGAATGATGGCTTCGAGTTCGGCGGGGGAGGTCGGGCCGACTTTGAAACGATGGCCTTCGTAGGTGAGGATTTCCATTTCGCGCGTGTTGTCGCTGACGCGCAAGCCCATGCCATTGTTTTTTGCCATCAACGAATGGACGCCGCAGGAATTGTTGCCGAGCATTCCGCCCAGCGTACAATGATTGTGCGTCTCCGGGTCCGGCGCAAAATTCAATCCGGCCTGCTTGATGGCTGTGCGGCGCAAATCGTCGAGCACGCAACCCGGTTGAACGCGCGCGGTGCGGCGATGCGCGTTGATCTCCAGCACGCGCCGCATGTATTTGGAAAAATCCATCACGACGGCGATGTTGCAGCATTGGCCGGCGAGACTTGTTCCGCCGCCGCGCGAAAGAAGCGGCGCGCCAAATTCGCGGCAACAAGCGACGGTTTGGACCACATCTTCCTTGTCGCGCGGAACGACCACGCCGATGGGCACCTGCCGGTAATTCGAGCCGTCGGTGGAATACATCGCACGGCTGCCGGTGTCGAAGCGCACCTCGCCCTTGATTTTGATCTTCAGCGTTTCCTCAAGCTGTTTCACGTCCACATTGGCTGGAGGCGAAGGTTTAACGCCGGCAAAACCTTTTTTTCGAATGGCGCTGATGGAATTCATTTGTTGCCTTTTACCTGTGGTTTTGTTGCGGAGGATTCGCTCCTGCAAAATTTTACGGAAGAGAGCAGGGCCCCGCGCCTGCGAAAAAGATTTCAAATCTCCACCGCACAGGAACCTATCATCGATTCATTCCGCTTCGGAGTGGGGAACAAAACCCACCGCCTCGAATCAGGCATGCAAACTGAGCGTCGCGTTGTAGGTCGGCGAAATCTCGCGCCACTTGGCGATGAGGTCGCGATAAGCCTTGCCGACGGGCCGAAGCTGGCGGTTCAGATCGCACAAGCCGTTCGGATTCACGTGACCGGCATACTCGCGCAACGAAGTGTCCCAATCCACTTGGTCGGTGAGGCTGTACCAGGTGAAACCGATGATCGGCACGCCGTCTTGCTTGAGTCGGTGCAGGCTTTGCCATTGTTGCGTGAGCCAATGAGTCGGATGTTCCACGCCGAGCGAGTTGGTTTCCGTATGCATCACCGGCAGACGGTAACGTTGATAGTATTGGTGCGTGATGACATAATAGCCGAAGATTTCGCCGCCGCCATTATGGACGCTTCCGTCCGGCGCGACCATGTGTTCATTTGTCGCGTAGTAATCGTTGCCCATGATGCACCGGCTTCGCACATGATGATCGAGGAACCAATGGTATTCCTCGCGCGTCCAGCCGTTGTCGAGCAACAGCTCCAAAATTTCCGCGGTGATGGAATGGCCGTAAGTCAAATCGAGCGCGAGAAAGCGCCGTTCGTTCAGCACCGCGGCGTGTTTCATGGAGGCCGGTTCTTCGGGATGAAAATCCTGCGTGGCCTCGCTTTGGATGAAGATCAATTCCGGGTCGAACTTCAGCATCGCGCGCATGGCAAGCAGATTCGCCTTGCAGAGATGTTTTACGGCGGTGACAAAAGCCCGGTCGCTTTTCAAGCGTTCGTTCCACCAGCCGTTTTTGGCTGAATTGACCGCGGCGATCATGATCTCGTTCACCGGCGTGTAAAATCGGATCCAGGGAAAACGGCGCGAGAAAGCTTCCGCGTATTCCGCGAAAAGCGCCGGCCAATCGGGATTTTGAAAACTGCCGATCCAGTCGGGCACGCCGAAATGGCAAAGGTCGGCGATGGGCGTGATGCCCATTTCGCGCAGCGCGCCGAATTTTTCGTCGGCAAAACTCCAGTCATAACGCCCAGGCGCAAGGTGCGTCCGGTAATAGGGCGGGCCGTAACGCAGATATTGGATGCCGAGGCTTTTCACCAATTCGAAATCTTCGCGCCAACGCTCGTAATGCTTGGTGCGCTCCATTTCGTCCACGCGTTGCGTGCGGCCATCGGGCAGCGAAATCGTCGGGTAACTGTTTTCAATGCCCGTTGCAAACATGAACTGGTGCACGTTTCTTTTGGAATCACCTTTCTGGTTGCCGTCCGACGATTGCTTTTCTTTGGCGGCGTGGCGCATTCGTGGAGGGTTGGGCATTTCTACAAGCTGTCTCATGAAAAAAGTTTCTGCTTGATTCCGCCGTTCGCCATGGGTGCATTGCCCCATGATAAAATGGCTTCGCAGGTTTTGTTCCCATTAGACCGCAACAATTCCGCGCATTATACTAGGGATAAGGAGTTTGGAGCATAACATGAAATTTTCTAAAAAATCCGAAGTTGTTGTCATCACGGGCGCGTCGGCAGGCATTGGCCGCGCGACCGTCAGGCGTTTTGCAAGAGAAGGCGCGCGCATCGGTTTGGTGGCGCGCGGCGTGGATGGTTTGAACGCGGCGCAGCGTGAAGTCGTCGAAGCGGGCGGCGAAGCGTTGGTGCTCCCGACCGACGTTGCCGATCCAAAACAAGTCGAAGCCGCCGCCGAAAAGGTGGAGAACACCTTCGGGCCGATGGACATCTG
>DASRBR010000534.1:0-7322 GCA_035653495.1 Verrucomicrobiia bacterium | reverse complement strand
TGAAACCAGGTGAAACGAGCTGAAACACCTTGGTCAAAATCCCGCGCGGAGGCTGACCTTCGTAGCCGACTGGCTCGACCTGAAGTCAACGCGGACAAGGCTGTCCGCGCTCCGTGTTTGGAGTTCCGCCTTTAGGCGGTCCATTTCATGCCCCCCCGCGGACAAGGCTCACCTCCGCCAAGGCTGCGGCGACCAAGCTGTCCGCGCTCCGTCCGGTCCAATAAGGAACTCATGAAATCAGGAACAAGGCATAGGCCTGCCCGTTCCTGAGTTCATAATTTCCTGGTTCGGCATTTGTGGGGATTGGTGCAATTGGTGTCTCGCATTCCGCACTCCGCATTCCTCATTCCGCAAATTGGCAATGGCCCTCGTCGCAAGGGGCCGCAAAAAAATTTTATTTTTTTTGCCCGGTTTATCCGCGACAAGCCGCGACAAGCCGCGACAACGTGTCACAAGCCGCGACAAATCAGCCGTCAGAGCCGCGACAAAGCGTAACCGCCAAGCGGCACGAGCTGCTACATCAACGGAAAGAAGGCCAGCCAGGATGGAGGACAGCAAACATCCCAACCCGGAACCCGGAACCGTTGGCGCATCCGATTCAAATGTCAAAGAGCAGCGCGAACGATAAACGTTCACGCATCCGCCGTGATATAAAGGAGGGGCGGACGTCCTCCTCGCAATGAGGAGAATAGCAGCGCCTTGGATTTCGTCAAGCACATTTTATCAGCATTTCTGCATGGTCCCAGCAATACTGGCCAAGTCCCCGATGGCTGCAAGCTTTGGAGCTTTTCAGTAAAACTCTGGCCCGCCGGCGAAGGAGGAGGGTCCTTTCGCCGATCCGCTCGTCACCTTGGCCGCCATGAGATTTCTTGAATCGCCCTAGGCGGGCTCCTGCTGTTTATTCCGGCTGCGCGACCTTTAATGAATCGTATAATTTCATCATTCTCAGGCCGAAGGCGCTCAGAGAGTATTCCTGAGACACCCGTTCGTGGAGTTTGGTCCGTTGTTGGGCATCTAAGGCGGGACGCTGTGCCCAATCCGCCATGGCATCAGCCAGTTCCTCCACAGATTCAGGCTTCACGAGCCGGCCCAGACTTGCTGCGGCAAATGCTTCCGGTATGCCGTCCAATGCGGAAGCAATGACTGGTTTGCCGCATGCGAACGCTTCGAGCAACACCAGCCCAAACGCCTCTGTCCCGATCTGCGGATGCACAAGACAATCTATCGCATTCATTGCCTTGGGCATGTCATGGCAAAAGGGCGTGAGCCACGCCTTCCCTTTTAATCCGAGCCGCTGGATGTCCGCATTCAGTAAGTCGGTCATGTTGCCGCGGCCAATGATCAAAAATCGCGCGTGAGGAAATTTCTCATGAATTTTCGCAGCCGCTTGCAAAAATTCGCGCTGTCCTTTCCCGCGCGGCAAAACATATCCGCCCGCAACGGCGAAAGCGTAGTCACCCGGTTGCAAGCCCCATGCGCGCCGTTGCGCCTCCGCATCGAATGGTTGAAACCGCTCCGTGTCAATGCCGCCATGGATCACATGAATTTTTGAAAAATCCCCTTTAATCGGCGGTCGCGCGTGTCGTTCGGCTTCCGGTGAATCCGGTTCGTAAACACCTTCGCATAACACTCGTTTGACGAAAGCAGAGACGGCAATGACGGCATCGCATTGTCCCAGCATGAAGCGCCGGCTGAACCACGAGCCGGGACTTTTGGCCATGTGGCGCGTGATGACGATTTTCGGTCTAGTCCCAGATAATTTCGCGGCAAGGATGGTCGGCCAGATGTCACGGCCATGATGGCCATGGACGATTTGGATGCGTTCACGCCGGATCAACTGCGCCGCTTTGCGAATCAACCACAGCTTGATCGGTCCTTCCGGAGGCGTCGGATGAAAAGGGATTTTCAGCGCGCGGACAATTTTCGAAAACTCGCGTGCGTCCGGACCGGCGATGCGCACGTCCTGGCCCAATTGATGCAGCGCCAGCGCAAGCTTGACACATTGATCGTCCGTCCCGCCGCCTGTGAGCAGGGAATTGAGTTGCAGGATGCGCAGGCGCTTCATGAAGAGGCCGGAAAACTCCGCATTGCGCGGAAGCTATGTTTCATGCGCCTCCAGATACTGTTGCAGCCCGCGCTGGCAACGCGTTTTGCCGGACGCGATTGTCCGCGCCAAATTTTCCAGGCTCGCGGGCACGTGCGCCTTTGAAAGTTGCGGATGGTTCAAATGATAAACGACGGCCCAGCCATAAACGAATTTGCGCGTGCGGCCAAGATGATAAAGACGCGCACCCAAATCGGAATCCTCACCGATGCCCCAGCCGGTGTAATCCTCATCGAAACCGTTCACCGCGACCAAATCTTCGCGCCAGAGCGCCATGTTGCAACCAATGATGCCGCGATGCTCGCGATTGCGCCGAACGACAGGAAACGGCAGTCGAAATGCCTTCGCCACGCCGGTGATGCGCCCCGTCATGCACCAAGCGCCGATACTGGCGCGTTCCGGGGAAAATTCCGGAACGAATTTTTCCTGGACAAAGCAGCGGCGCCCCTGCACCCAGAAATTTTTTTCAGCAAGCGCGGCATGGTCGCGGATGAATTGATGATGCGGCACGCAATCGCCATCCAGCAAAACCAGATAATCGCCTGTCGCCGCGGCAACGGCCTGGTTGAGGACGATCGTTTTACGAAAGCCACGGTCCTCGTGCCACACATGCCGGAGGGCAAGGCGCGATTGCCAGGTTTTGATAAGTTCGCGCGTCGGTTCGCCTGAGCCGTCGTCCGCGATCAGTATCTCATCAGGACGCACCGTTTGCCGTTCGACGCCTTGAAGGACTTTGTCAAGAGCCGCCGGGCTTTGATAGGTGCTGATAATCAGTGAAATTTTCGGGGCGGACATGGCGGAGCATCCGAATGTAGATGTTCATAAAGCCGGCTGTGCCGGACCAGCGTCGAATAGGCCGTCGAAGCGGCGATAAAAAAACCGGGGAATCCATCAAGAAATCCGAGACGCAACACGTATCCGCGCAAAAACCGCCAGCCAGAACGCAACACAACGGCAGCCGCAAACCATCGTTTTTTTGCCTCAAGCTGCCGCTGCAGGAAAATGTCCGAGAAATAATTTATTTTCTGCACGTAGCTGTTGATTGTTGGATTCGTGTAGTGATGGAGGTCGCCGCGCAATTTTTCGGCGGGCCCGTTCAGTTCGATTTTGTCATGTTCCGGGCTGCCTCCCCATCGGCCTTCGCCTCGTCTGAACAGGCGCAAGGAATAATCGGGATACCAGTCCCCATGCTTGATCCAGCGGCCCAGGAACCAGACCTTGCGCGCAAAATACGCTCCTGCATATTTTTTGCAACCGTCGCTTTTGAAAAAAGCACGGATGGATTCCCGCAGCTCGGGCGACACCTCCTCGTCCGCATCCAGGCACAGAACCCAGGCTTCGTTTGCCAGGCCCAACGCAATGTTCTTCTGGTCGCGGAACCCATGCCATTTTTCACGAACCACCCTCGCCCCGTGGCGCTTTGCAATCTCTTCCGTGCCGTCCCGGACTTCCTCATTGAGGACCACGACGATTTCGCTCGTCCAGGCGGCGACACTTTCCAGGGCGCGCCCAATGCGCCCGGCTTCCGCGCCGGAAATCATGCTGACGGTGATGGGCAGCTTGTCCACTGGTTGAAATGCGAGCGATGACGCACCGCGAGTATTTGAACCAGTCAAACATCCCGGCGCGGGACTGAAAAGGCAAAACTCTTGGTAGGGACATCGCGCCGTCCCTACCCGGTTCTGGGGTTCAATGCACAAATTTTTTTTCGTGAAATTCTCCCCCCGCTCAAACCTCGCGGGGAGGGAAGTTGGACGGTGGGTGCAGTGTCTCAAGGGCGTGTTGCTCAAAGCTGTAGCGCAGGCTTTCCAGCCTGCGAGTTCTCGAAGCTTTCCAGCTTCGAGCTTTAAATATCCCATTTTTCCAGCCGAGCTGGGGACTGGAAAGTCCCCAAAACCCGCAGACAGGAATGTCTGCGCTACGATTTCGCGGCAAAAGGTTTTTGAGCAACACGCCCTCAAGATGCGACCCGAAAGATCAACGAGCGAAAATTTTTTGCATTTTGTCTTGCGCGTAGTATTTTCCCTTGTAATTTTTTGCGAACATTTTGCAGGCACGTGAGCGCCTGCGGTCTGTTCGTGAATCAGCAACGTGTTGTAATCAGATGCATCAATTAAATTCGCACTCCGTCAATGGTCACCATCACAATCCATATTCCGCCAAAAAGATGGTCAAACCCATCAATTTTATCTGTGTCGCTCCCGGCGCGCAGAAAGTCCATCTCATCGGCGATTTCAACGATTGGGACCCGGCCGCTTACCCGATGAAACGCCAGCCGGACGGCGCATGGCTCATTCAAATCCCGCTCAATCACGGCCATCACCATTATCAATTTCTCGTAGACGGCAAGCCGACGCTTGATCCGCGCGCCCAAGGCATAGCCCGCAACGAAAAGAACGAGAAGGTTTCGTTGCTGGCGGTGAGCTAGGCTCGTTACATCGTTAGATGGTTACATGGTTACAAGGATGGACACTCCGGGTTTTTTGTAACCGTGTAACGATGTAACCATTTCACACATTTCCACGCCCCCTCTGTTCCGCAAAGAACGTTTGCAACAAGGCGCGGCATTCCGCTTCCCTCACCCCGCTCGTGATTTCGCATTTGTGGTTCAAGGAAGGAAACTGCAGCAGATTCAACGCGCTCCCGGCCGCTCCGGCCTTGGGATCGCTCACGCCGAAAACCACCCGCGCGAGTCGCACGTGAACGATGGCCCCTGCGCACATCGGGCATGGTTCCTTCGTCACGTAAAGTGAGCAATCGGTCAAGCGCCAGTCGCCGGCCACGTCTTCAGCCTGCGTCAGCGCCAGCATCTCGGCATGCGCGGTGGCGTCCTTAAGCAACTCGACCTGATTGAACGCGCGCGCAATGATGCGCCCTTCGCGCACGATGACTGCGCCAATCGGCACTTCCTGCGCCTCATAAGCACGCGCAGCCTGACGTAACGCTTCACCCATGAAATACTGGTCACTTTGCAGGTCTATGATCGGTTCTTCGGGCATTTTCAGTTTGAGATTTACTATTTACGCGTTCGATCTGCTTTGTTGAACCTTTTCAGAATTCATTTCGATGTTGGATGTTCGACGTTCAGCGTTCGATGTTTTTCCATTCTTCATAAGGGCCGTGATTCTTCCAATGTCCATTCATTGCGACCGTCGGGATGGCAATGACAGTTTGCTGCAAAAAATCCGCCGCGATGCCGCCAGAACAACGGCCAGATTTGTTCCGCATCGGTTTGCGGCAGTTTCAGCGATGACAATTCCGGCCGCGAAAAAAATTTGAAGCGCCCTTCTCGATGCGGCGCGGGAACTTCGGTCAATTTTCGCTTCACCTCGAAGAGAAACATCAGCCAATGACTTTGCCCCTGATAGCCTTGCTCCGCAATGATGCCGGCAAGGTGCAAATCCGCCGGCCCAATCTTCAGGCCCAACTCCTCCCATGCTTCGCGGCACGCGCATGCGTGCGGAGATTCGCCGCTTTCGGTGTGCAACTTGCCGCCGCAGGGGCTCCATAATCCTAGATTCGGCTCTTGCGCCCGTTCCAGCAGCAACACCTCCTCGCGCTCATTGAAACAATAAAGCAGCGTCGAGATTTTGTACGGCAAAGCCATTTGTCGCATTCAAGCATACGAACATTACCAAGGACAAGCCGAAGTAATTTACAGTGCATTACCCACATACAAATCCAAGTTTGACATTCGGGAAGTAATCTTTACATTTACTCCATGGTAAAGAGTCATATCTCAAGTAAAGGGCAGACAACCATCCCTGCCATTTTTCGTCGGCGTTGGAAAACATCTGAAGTGTTATGGGAAGCCAACCCGGACGGGACCGCGCGGGTTTCCCCGACCCCGGATTTGATGTCGCTCTATGGCAGCGCGGCTGACGGCAAGCCGCGCGACCCTCACGAAAAAGTCAGGGCGCGAAAGGAAATGGGAAAGCTCGCATCGGCTAAAAAAACCGCCCGATGAGCGGGCGCATTCATCTGGATGCGAATGTCGTCTTGCGATTTTTGCGAAATGACGATCCGCGACATTCTCCCGCCGCAGCAAAACTGTTCCAAAAGGCTGCTGATGGAAAGGCTGAGTTGTTGGTCTCGGCAGTCACCATTCACGAGATTTTTTACGCGTTCACCACCAGCTACAAACTCTCCCGTCCTGAAACAGCCAAAAAACTCCTGCCTTTCGTGAGCACCGGCGTGGTACGGTTCGAGCACCAGGCCAGCTTGCTCGATGCTCTGCGAAGAGTTGAATCGGAGAACGTGGATTTTGGCGATGCTTATCTGGCCGCCACTGCGGCGCATTCCCGGGAAAAGGTTGCTTCGTTTGACAAGGATTTTGAGAATTTCAAAGATCTTCAACTCTACGATTTCGAATCATGAACTTTTATGATTACGGGGCAACCAGTAGCCTCCCCAATCAAATTTTTCGCTTGTCCTGGAAATGCTGAACGCTTGCGTTCAAGGCATTTTCCCACCAATGTCTTTTAGATGCTTTCGGTGATTGAACGTATTGAGACCAGCGCCGCTGAACGGCTCACATTGCCCGCCGGACGGCTGCCGGGTGAGGAGTTGGACCGGTTCAAGACCTTTCTTAAGGTCGAAACGCATCGCCTCAAAATCCTCCACCGCGCCGGTGGCGGCGGACGGGAAGTTTGCCAGGCGCGCGCGGCAGTCATCGATTTTCTGCTGCGTTCGATGTGGCAGGCAATCAAAAACAGTTTGAGCGAGCAGTCGCAAAAGGAATTTCCCGAAATCGCGCTGGTTGCCATCGGCGGATATGGACGCGCCGAACTGAATCCACACAGCGATATTGATTTCATGTTCCTGCACGAAGGACAGGTCGTTTCCGCGAGCAAGCCGCTGCCCATCCTGGCGCGTTTCATGGACGGCATATTATATCCGCTTTGGGACCTTGGGCTGAAAATAGGTTATTCCGTCCGCAGCGTGGAGGAAAGCGTCGCCGCTGCGCGGCAGGACATGCAATCCAAGACGGCGCTCATCGAGGCGCGGTTGATCATCGGCAGCCAAACGTTGTTCAAGAAGTTGCAAAAGGCGGTCGTAAACAAATGCGTCGAAGGCTGGGAAACGCAATATATCGCCTCGCGTCTGGAAGACCAGGCCACGCGCCACGCGAAGTTTGGAAATTCGCCGACCATGCAGGAACCGAACATCAAGAACGGGTGCGGCGGGTTGCGCGATTACCAGAACCTGCTTTGGATGG
>DASRBR010000533.1:0-2953 GCA_035653495.1 Verrucomicrobiia bacterium | reverse complement strand
CGAATAATCGAAGCCCTTGTCCAGCGGCTTATGGCCTGCGCCGGAGCCAAGATGCCACTTGCCAATATGCGCGGTGGAATATCCGGCAGCGCGGAACATGTCGGCTATCGTCGGCGCGGATTGCGAAATCCCATCGCCGGTGAGCGTTTCGAGCTGGTCGTCTTCCTCCTTCGGCGGCGCGGGACCGTTGTTCGGCATCCCAACCAGCCACGGGTAACGTCCTGTCAACATCCCTGCTCGCGAAGGCGAACAAACCGGCGCGGCAGAATAAAACTGCGTGAAGCGGACTCCATGCGCTGCGAGCGCGTCGATGCCGGGCGTGAGCAGATCTTTCGCGCCATAGCAATTCGCGTCCACGCTGCCCTGGTCGTCCGACATGATGAAGATGACGTTCGGCTTTCTGTTTTCAGCGGCAGAAATGCTTGCGCAAGGAATTGAAAGAAAAATCGAGATCGCAATGACCAACAGAATCAAATCAACGACAGACCAGCGCGTTTTCATGGCAGTGGGCGCCAGAGTGAGTGAGTGCTGCAGGGCAGTCAATGAAGAATGTCTGAATTTCTGCATGAAACCGCGCGCAAAAAAATCAACTCTCGATCACATTGATCTCAACCGGCTCAACGCTCACGCCGATTTTTTCGAGCCACTTGATGGCTGCCTTGATGTCCGAACGGTCGCCGTCCAGTTCAAGACTGACGATGCCGATTTCATCCGTCACGCTGGCCTGGCGAATGTTCGTGACGACGGGAAATTTTTGCGCAAGCTGCCAGATCAACGGCTCCTTGATAAGTTTCGGCGGATACATCAACCAAAGGCGCGTCTGTTGGCGACCGTTTGTCGCAGCGATTTTCTTTGCGTCAGATTTATTTTTGGAAGGCATGGTAAATTCTCTAACCGCCGGCAATCGCCGGGATGATGCTGATTTCGTCGCCATCCTTCAGCGGCGTGTGCTGGTTCTGGAGAAAACGGATGTCCTCCTCGTTCACATAAACGTTCACAAAACGGCGCACTTCGCCATTGTCATCCACCAGGCGCTCCTTGATGCCTGGAAAACGCGTTTGCAGTTCGGTGATCGCCGCGCCGATCGTCGCGGCGTTGACCTCCACAAGTTCCTGATCGTTCGTCAATTTGCGCAGCGGCGTCGGGATTCTTACTTTTTTTGCCATAGCGGTGTTGTAACAATGAATTGTTTTATTAGCCACCAGAAATTGCGGGCAGAATCGTCACCTCATCGCCCTCTTTTAGGGGCGTGCCGAGGTTCTCGAGGAAACGGATGTTTTCCTCATTCACATAAATGTTCAGTGACTTGCGAATCTCGCCGTTTGCGTCGGTGATGCGGTCCTGCATGAACGGATAATGCAGATAAATTTCATCCAGTGCTGCGCCAACCGTTTCGCCGGACGTTTCCAGTCGGCCCTGGTTGTCGCACAACTTCTGCAACGGAGTGGGAATGTGTATTGTCTTGGGCATGGAATATCAGGCTTTGGCAACCGCCGCTTCTGTCCCGAGCAATGTCTCAAACTCGCGCAGGCTGGGCTTGATTTCACGCGGCTGGCCTACGTGACCGATGACGGCATCGAGCGTCTTGAGACCGTTGCCGGTGATGCAAAGAACCGCCGAATCGCCTGCCGGAATCTTGCCCGACGCGATCAATTTCCTGGCAACGCCCACGGTCACGCCGCCGGCCGTCTCGGCAAAAATGCCTTCGCATTCTGCCAGCAGCTTGATCCCCTCGCGAATCTCCTCGTCGGTGACATCTTCCGCCACGCCGCCGGTTTCCTTCATCACGCGCAACGCATAAAACCCATCCGCAGGCGTGCCAATGGCCAGCGATTTTGCGATCGTGTTCGGCTTGACTGGCTTGAAGAAATCGAGCCCCGCTTTTTGCGCAGCCGAAATCGGCGAGCAACCCGTCGCCTGCGCGCCGTGGATTTTGTATGGCGTCTCCGGCACAAGCTTCAATTTGATCAACTCCTGGTAAGCCTTATGCACCTTGGTCAGGAGCGAGCCTGACGCCATTGGCACGACCGTGTGCTGCGGCACCTGCCAGTTCGATTGTTCGACGATCTCGTAGCCCATGCTCTTGGAACCTTCCGCGTAATAGGGCCGCATATTGACGTTCACAAACGCCCAGCCGAACTTGCCCGCAATCTCCGCGCACAACCGGTTCACTTCGTCGTAATGGCCCTTGATGCCGATGACATCCGCGGCATAAACGAGCGAGTTGACAATTTTTCCCTGTTCCAAATCCGACGGGATGAACACATAAGCCTTCAACCCCGCCGCCGCCGCATTGGCGGCGACGGAGTTGGCGAGGTTACCAGTTGAAGCACACGCAACCGTGGTGAACCCTAGTTCGCGCGCGCGGCTCAGTGCCACGCTCACAACGCGGTCCTTGAACGAAAGTGTGGGATAATTGACGGTGTCGTTCTTGATCCAAAGCTCGCGCACACCCAGGCGCTGCGCCAGCCGGTCGGCCTTCACCAGAGGCGTGAAACCCACCTGCGTGCCCACGGTCGGCTCGCCGGCAACCGGCAGCAATTCGCGGTAACGCCACATGCTCTTGGAGCGCGACTGGATGATTTCGCGTGTGAGCGCGCGTTTGATGTGTTCGTAATCGTAGGCGACTTCCAACGGGCCGAAGTCAAATTCACAGACGTGCGTCGCGGTGAGCGGATATTCCCGACCGCATTCACGGCACTTGAGCGCCTTCATGAAACCGTCATGTTTGTCCATAATCTTCTGATGTTACGTTGCATTCAGGGGAATAAAAAACCCCTTCTCATCTGGATGAGAAGAGGTGAAACCGTGGGCGCTCTTCTCATCTTTTCCCAAAACGCCGTGCGTTTCAGGCTGGAATTGGCACCTGGTCGCTCAAGTTCGCCCCTGAGCCGGTTGCCGTGGTTTCATCGGGCCAGTCCCTCAACCACTCTTAATGAGATTCGTTTTATCA
>DASRBR010000532.1:0-12074 GCA_035653495.1 Verrucomicrobiia bacterium | reverse complement strand
TCGCGTGCACCATCGAAAAACTGGTGACCATGCGAAAATACTTGAGGTCCCGGAGCCATTGGCGCTCGTCAGGCGTCAATTGCGCGCGCGTCCAGTTGACTGCCTCGGCGGCGTGAGGATTGAAGCCGTCCAATTCCTCCTCAATCGAGCAATATTCGTCGTGGTTGCCCTTGACGACCGGCATGCCCATGTCGCGGATTATCTTAAGGCATTCGCGAGGATTGGCGCCATAGCCAACCACATCGCCGACGCACGCGTAATGCGTGCATTTTTGTTCCTTGATGTCCGCCAGTACTACTTCCAACGCCTCAAGATTGGCGTGTATATCCGCTATGATTGCAAACTTCATTCTCTTATCTCACTATCTCAAATCCATGCAAATCGCCTTGAGGCGCAAGCCATGCCACTTCTTCCTTGCGGATGAAATGCCCCAGTTCTGATTCCCGGATGGCCTGTTGAAATGCGTTCAATTCGTCCTTCGTCCCTTCCGCCACCAATTCCACGCGTCCATCGGACAAATTGCGCACTGTGCCGGTCAGTTCAAAGCCACCTGCGAGTGACTTCACCGTATAGCGAAATCCCACGCCTTGTACTGTTCCTGCGTAAAGGACCTGCACCCGGCACCGACTCATGACGTTCTTGCCTTTCTCAAACGCAGCAATGCCGTCAGTCGGCGCAAAATGACCCGCGACAGCCCCGCCGACCAGCAGGATGAAGCCATAACCCCGGCATTGCAGGCAATGATTTTATTGCCCGGCAAGCACGCTCGTGCCCGCCGTAGCCAAGATTGCCATGGCAAATCCAGCCACCAAACTATCTCCACACTATACGCTGTTTTAGTGCGCGCCGCCATTATTCTTTGCGGCGTTGCGCCCGCCGTTTGGCATCCAACAAACGGCTTGTCGTGCTGGCAGGCTCGGTTTTGGCCTCTTCCTGTGGCTTTGCCGCCGGCTGGGCGGGTGTACCACCCCGGGCCGCACCTCCACTTGAAGACGGAATCTCGGGCGGCAAAGTGACAGTTTTTTGCGGCTGGAACAGCCTCGACTGCGCTTCCGGTTCTGCCGGAGCGGTATGGCTGGAGCGAACCTGTTCACGCCGTGACAAAAGCGCGGCCAGCGATTCTTCCGCCTCCGGTTCGCGCGGAACGCCCTGCCAGAAGAAAACCTTGCTCCGCAACCATCGCAAGGCGCGATGCATTTCATCCCGATCAAGTTGGATGCGTCGAATGCCTACATCCAACGGGAACAGCAGCACGCAGCAACGCAACAACCATTCCCACAAATCGCGCGGTTGATATGTCTTTTGCCTGTCGTGCAGGAAAGGGTTGTCCCCCGGATTGTCCCAATCCAGAAGTTTTCCTCCGCCGCTTTCAGCCAGACGGCGCAAAAGATTGTTGTTCGGTTCCGACGCCGCAAATTCAGGCGAATAATTGATGCTTGCGCCGACGACTTGCTGGGCACGGGGCTTTCCGTCCTTCATGTCGCGCAAACTCACCATGTAAGTGCCAACTTCCTTGGTCGGGAACTTCACTTCGTAATGTCCGGGACCGGTTTGTTCGAGATGATTCGTTATCGCCTGGCCTTTCGGGCTCACAATGACAGCCTCGAGGTCAAGGAAGTTGCGATAATTGCCCTG
This sequence comes from Verrucomicrobiia bacterium, assembly GCA_035653495.1. Classification (GTDB taxonomy): domain Bacteria; phylum Verrucomicrobiota; class Verrucomicrobiia; order Limisphaerales; family Pedosphaeraceae; genus DATAUW01. The sequence continues at coordinate 10,439 of DASRBR010000532.1, read as the reverse complement.
CTGGTCGAGTGCGTCCGTCGCGACGTGGCCTGCGCCGCCGTCGAGGGAAACGTCCGTCGTGAAATCGGCGTTTTCCAAATTCCGCAGGCTCCAGCGCGCAATCTGTGACCAGAATTGTTGATACTTTGCCCAACCGAGCCAGTTCTTTGCCCACTTTGCTTTCGCGTCTGAAGTGAACGCGACCGCATGGCCAAGCCCGAACAGCCAGTGCGCAAGCAACGGGTCGCCCTTATCGGTCACCAAAGGTATTTCGGCGCGTTCCTTGGGGGTGGTCGCCACATAACCGAGCAGGGTGGGATACTCGGTCGCGCCGATTCCGCGCACCAATTCGCTCGAGGCCTTTTGCTGCGGCTTGAACGGGTCTTCGTAAATCGCGGATTTCAAAATGACCGCTGCTTCCTTGATGAAAATCTGCGGCAGCTCGTTCGGCGAAGTCACATTGTAAAAGCGGCCTTTGCCGTGATCGGCGATCCAGATCATCGTGTCCGGGCCGGCATGGCCGGAAATCAACACTGTGCTTACCGTGATGCGGTCGCCGACGATCGACTGCATCAGGCCTGCCGATGGCGCGTTCGGATCGCCGTCGCTGAAGACAATCATGTGCTTGAGGTTCGCCGTGGATTTTTTCAGGCCTTCATGAGCCATGCTCATGACTCCTTCGAATCCCGGCAAATCGCCCTGGTTCATTCCGGCGATCTCTTGTTGCAGTTTCTTTTTGTCACCGACCTTCTGCATCGGAAAAAGCCAATGCTCATTGCCATCCCAAAGCACCACGCCCATTTCATCACCCGGTCCAAGGGCCGCCAACACACCTTGCGCGCAATCCCGCGCGACTTGGTTGCCATTCGCAAATTCCATCCCGTGCATCACCAATGCGACCGCCCCGCTCGGCAGCACTTTTTTGCTGTCCAGTTCCATGTTGACCGGCAGCGTTTCTTCCAACGGCGTGCCGCGATAACCGCCCGCAGCGTAAGTTTGATCGCCGCCCACGCAGACAAGTCCTACGCCAAAATCGCGCACAGCGCTCTCGAGAAGCGCTTGCAAATCCTTCCCCAAATCGCCCGCGGCCACGTTGCTCAAGAAAATTGCGTCATAATTCTGCATTTCGGCCAGCGTCGGCGGAAAACCATTCACGCCCACCGCTTTCACCTGCAACCGCGCCGATCGCAATGCTTCCACCAGCGGCTTGTCTCCTTCGGGGTCTGAAGACACGACCAAAATCTCCGGCTCGCCTTTCACGGTGGCGAATGCGCTGGCGCGATTGTTTTGAGGCACGGTGTCGCCCGGCGCTTCCACTCGTGCGTCATAAGTGTAAAAGCCCGGCTCGGAAAGCGTTTGCGGGAAGGTGAAAAGGTTTTTGCCTTCAGACAATTCCACCTTTTGCTCACCTAAATACTGGTCGTTGCGATACAGCCTCAGGACTGCGGGCGTGGCGTGATCGGACCGCAGGAAAATTTTGACTTCGAAGACCTGGCCTTTTTTCAATTTCGACGGAACGCTCAACTTCTCCATTGCCACGTCATTGCCGCGCGTGATGCCCAGCGGCAAGACGTCCATCGTCACACCCAGATCTTTTGCCGCGAGCATCGCGGTCATCGCGTCGCCGATGTTTTCATTTCCATCCGACATCAAGACGAGGCGCTTCTGGCCTGTTTCTGGAAATGCCGCCGTTCCAAGCCGGATGGCGCCGGCGATGTCCGTCCGTTCCGTTCCAACCACCGCCTGGATTTTTTCGACGTCCACGGCAGTGTTCGCGGTGGTTTCAATATTCGCTTCGCTGCCGAACACGATCACACCGCTCTTGTCCACGGATTTTTTCTCCTTCGAGCTTTTATTCACGAAGGCGCGTTCCTGGTCCTGCTGCGGCGTCGGAATGCTGTCCGAGCGGTCGAGCAAAAAGAAAATGTTCATCCCTTCCAATGGGCGGAGCCATTGCAATCCGGCCAACGCCATGATGAGCGCAACCACAATGAATGTCCTGACAACGAAAGCCATCCAACGGCGGACTCTGCTGATCTGCACGTCGCTTTTCCATGCGAGCCAGATCAGCCATGCCAGCGCGAACGGCAGCAGCAATAGATAATAGGGATGTGTGAATTGGAAATTCACAAAGAAGCCTCCTTGCGCGCCACGCAACTTTGCAATCGGCTGTATGGCATATGTGCAATCTGAGCATCCCAAATTGCCCATGGAGCTAATTTTTGCAGTCTTTCACTGCTGTCCCCCTCACCCCGGCCCTCTCCCCAAGGAGAGGGAGAACCATTTAGCCACGCTTGTTCCATCAAACTGCTCGTTCTGCTAACCAGGGCGGTGGAAAACACTCCCTCTCCCCAAGGGAGAGGGTAGGGGTGAGGGGGAACAGAGCGTCCCAAAAAGTCCGAGCACCAAAAACTCGAATGCGCTCGTCTTGCAGGGACATTAGATTGCGCCCTGCACGTTTCGCGCTCTGAATCTGCTTCCGCGATGTTGGTGCGTCTTATTAGCTTTTGCACCCGGTGATTCATCTCGTCAGCCACGTAAAGATTGCCATGCGAATCCAGCGCGATGCTGTAAGGATCGTTGAACTCGCCCGGCGCCGCGCCAGGGCGTCCGATGATTTCGATTGATTGACCATTCGTGTCGAAAACCTGGATGCGGCTGTTTTCAAATTCGCAGACATATTGCCGCCCCTCCTTGTCCACGCGTACGTCGTAGGGATAACTCATCTCTCCCACGCCGGTTCCCGGTTTGCCATAGGCGCGCAAAAACTTGCCATCCGGCGTGAAAATCTGGATGCGATGATTGCAGGAATCGGCCACGTAAATGCGCCCCGTCGAGTCAACGTCAATGCCTTCCGGGCGGTTGAATTCGCCCGGCCCAGTCCCGGCATGGCCGAAGCCTAAAACATATTTTTTGTCCTTGGCGGAAAATTCCTGCACGCGGTCCACGTCCGTGTATTCCGGCACGAGAAAATCGCCGTTCGAAGTCACCGCAACCGCGCGCGGCTGGATGAGCTGCCCGGCATTGGTCCCTTTCTGGCCCCACTGCGCGAGCAGCTTGCCCGTGGTCGAGCAAATATCAAGCCGCTGAAAATGCTGCTCGACCACGACGATGTTGCCGTCCTTGTCACACCCCAGCGCTTTCGGCCCCTCCATCATGGACTGCGGCATCTGCCACAACAAAATAAATTTCCCGTCGGGCGTAAACTTTTGCACGCGGCCCGTCACGTCAACAACGTAAACGTTGCCGTCGTGATCAAAGGTGATGCCGCGCGGCTTGTTGAATTCACCCACACCCACGCCGCGCGTGCCGATGATTTCCACGCGGCTGAAGATTTTGCTGTCCAAGCTTTTGTGGCGCGAATCATCCACCGAGCAACTTGTTAAAAAGATTGCACAAAAAATTAAGCACACGGCTGTGCTGCCCTTCTTCCAATCCGAAATGCGAAATCCGAAATCCGAAATCATCCACAACACGAGCGGCGCGATGGCGAGCGCGAGCAAGGCGAAACAAAGCGAATTCACCTGCGTGTTGTGGCCGTAGTGCAGGAGGTTGAAGACGCGCATCGCCAGCGTTTCGCCACCCGGCGGCACAATGAGCACCATGGATTCCACGTCCCAAAGGCAGAGCAGGAATATGACGTACCACGCGACGGCGAGTTGCGGTTTGATTTGCGGCCAGTGCACGTGCCGGAGCAATTGCCAGCGCGACGCTCCACTCAAGCGCGCCACGTCGGTCAGGTCGCGGTCGGTCATGCGCAGCGCCCGCGCCGCCCCGCTCCAGCCGAACCCCACATAACGCAGGCCCAATGCGAAAATCACAATCCCCGCGTGCTGATAAAACGCGGCGAACCAGGGATGGTTGAACACGGCGATCAATCCGATGCCCATCAACACGCCGGGAATAAAAAACGGGACCCACAACGCCACGCCGAGCGGCAAGCGCCAGGCAATCAACCCGATGATCACGCACAGGGTTGCTGTGATTGTCGCGAATGAAATCGAGTTGGTAATCGCCGATTGTCCAGCGGCGACGGCGCCCGGCAATTCTGTCCACGTGCGTTGCGTCGTTCCCAGTTGCAACAGCGGCAAGCCGACGGCCAAAGCCGAAATCACAATGGTCACAATCGCGCAACCGCGAAACCATCCTGCGCCGATTTGTTGCCGGAACAATTTGGGCGGCACAGGACCTTCCACGCGCGGCCAGGCGATTTCCCTGCGTCGAAACCAGACCAGTAGCAACAACGGCGCGACTACCATCGGCCAGCTCATTTCCAGCGCGGCAAGCGAGTTGAACGTCGTGTTGAAACTGACCCAAACTTCTGCCGGGAAAACTTTCACCTGTAAAATCGCCGGCACCGCGAAATTGTTCAGCGCGAGCACGAATGTGAGGACCGCTGCCGCTGTCAAGGCGCCGCGCGCCAGTGGCAATAATAATCCGCGCACGAGCGTCCAGCCTTTCAGGGCCATGTCGCTTTCCAATTGGGCGGCTTCCAGCCGTTGCCACGAACCCAGAACGGCAAGCATCGTGATCGGCCACAGCAGCAGCGCCAAAATCCAGACTGTTCCCGGCAGGGTGTAAATGTTCAACGGCAGCCAGCGATGCCACGTCCCCGAAGTTCCCAGATAATGCAGCCAGCAATTCGTCACCAAAAACGGCGGCAGCGACAGCGCGATGACCGAAACGCCAAGCCAGCGCGCGCGCCATCTCGGCGTCAAACCCGCCAGCCACAACGCTGCAGCAAGGCCGAACACCACTGACAGCAGCGTCGCCAATCCGCTCACGAGCAAACTATTTAAGAGCAAAGTCCAGTTCATGGGGATTCAACCAGCCCAGTGCACGACAAATTCCGCCAGGTCTTGGAGTGCGGCAGTCCTCTGCCGCTTTCTAAAGTTCGTACGCGGTCAAAAGCGGCAGAGGACTGCCGCGCTCCAAGACGCTTACGCGAGGTAGCCGCGTTGCTTGAAATTGTGGCTTTCATCTTAGAAAAATCGCTTTCATTTCTTCCGTGCCCTTGTCCAGGTCGCGCAGCAAGGCGTCCCAATCGACCTTCAGACCGGGCGTGGTTTTTGGATCGCCGGGAACGGCCGATTCCAATGCGTGCTTTTGCAGCAATTGGTTTTGCACTTCGGCGCTTTGCAAATATTCGAACAAGCGTTCCGCCTCGACAGGATGGGGCGCGCCGCGCAACACGCCCGCGGTGTTGTGCACGATCAAGCTTTGTGGACCCAGCGGAACGGGAGCGACAGGCAGGCCTTCGCGTTTTTCGGCTGCAGCGTCGTCAGAATCGGTGAAGCAAAGATAAGCTTCGCCGCCGCCGACCTGGCGCACGGCAATCGAATTGCCGTCCACAAGCATCGGTTTGTTCTCCACCAACGCGCGGCACCATGCCTGCCATTTTTCGTCGCCGAGATATTGGCGTAACGCCAGGAAATGCGTGGCCGTCGTGCCGAACATCGGATAAGCCAGGGCGACCTTGCCGTGCCATTGCGCATTGGTGACATCTGTGAACAGATGCGGGGCATTGGCGAGCGGAAGCAGATTTGTGTTCACGGCGATGCGGCGCGTGCGATAACCCATGAGCACCCAGCCGTTCGTCTCGCGGAAAATGTTGCGCGACGCCAGCAACCGCGTGCGCAATTCCTCGTTGTTCCAGAAGACGTCGCATTGCGGATTATCCTTTTCCGCCAGCAGCCGATTGACAAGCCCGACAGTTTTTACCGCCTCGCTGTCAAAAACAGGTTTTACGGCAATGCCGGTTTCTTTTTCGAATTGTTTGAAGATGGGGAGGGCGTATTCCTCATCTTGCGAGGTGTAGATGACGACAAAAGGCTTATGGCCGTGAAAAAAATTGAAAAATGCTGCGCTCAGCCAGCCTGTGACCGACAAGATTACAGCCAAAATGATTCCTCCATAAACTAACCAGAGTTGCGCAGTAATCTCCCATCTCCCGAAAAAGCCGGGAGGCTTTTCATAAGTCATACCACTATTCGATTTTTTCTCTGGCTCCGCGCTCATGAAATATCGTTCGAGGCCACAACCCTTTCAGGGTTGTTGAATTTTTTGGGACGGCTACCCAGGGTAGCTTCCCGCTTCGCGGGACAACCCTGGGCTGAGTGACGCAATCCCTTCGGGATTGGAAATCGCAAATCGCAAATCGCAAATCGCAAATTCCTCACACTGTCCTCCGATGGTAATACCACCATTCAAAAAGCAGCACGAGCAGGGCGACGGCAGCGATGGAACGCCAGAGTTCCATGTTCGCCCGGTGCAGGGTGGTGGCGGAGACTTTGTTGTATTTGCCGAATTGCAATTCCTCGCGCGGCTTGATGTTGCTTTCGGCGGCGTCGAGCAACGCGACGGTGAACACGGTGTCATTCGTGCCGGTTTTGAGCCGATAAACGCCCTCACGAAAGGTGTCGCCGAAAACCAATTCGTTCGCCTTGGGATCCACTTTGATCGAATGCGCTGTGCCATCGGGCAACGTGATCTGCGCGTTGTTCGTCAGCGGTTGCTGCAACGGGAGGCGGAACGGATCGCCCGCGTGGACCAGGAGCTGGGCATTGCGCTCGGTCGCGGGATTGAGCCACTCGACAGCATTTGCGACAAAAATCGGATACGAGATGCGATAGGGCCACGTGCTTTCCAATGTGTCAAAACCAATCCACAAGATGCGTTGACGTCCCAAATCACCCGCGATGATCAGCGGCGATTGCGGCGAGTCCACAAGTGAGATGCCCCAAGACGGCGTCTTTACCGACATGCTCTTGGCCACTTGCACGTTGTCGAAGCCGACGTACCGCAGCACGGGATGCGTCGCGCGCCAATCTACGATTTGCGGCCCATCCTGTTGCGAGACGCTATCGAACCAATTCGTGTTCGCCACATGGATGGCCAGGACGTTGCACTTGGGCCAGACTGTTGGAACCACATCATCCAGCGTCACGAAATCGTATTCGGAAGCATCATCGGTCGAATCGGTCACGACGTTGAGCTGAACGTTGGGAGCAGCGCGCAATGCCCGTTCCAGGAAGCGATTGCCGCGTGTGACCAGCAGTATCTTCACCGGATGCGGCAAAAGGCTGACGATGGAAGCCTCGTTGTCGGCGGCAAGATCATCCTTCGCGGTCAATCGGGCAGTGAAGACGCCGTCGTGGTCCTGTGACGCTATAAAAATCTGCGGCGAAGTCTCGCCCGCGGCGACCTTCAGCGGGCGCGTGTTCACCAATCTTCCATCGAGCAGCAATTCCAGATCGCTTTCCATCGTGTTGGTCGAAAAATTGGCGACGCTCACATAGACGGCGCGTTGCGAAGCATCTTCGGGGTTCGCCTTCACATCGAGCGCGGTGATGCCGAGGTTGTTCCCGCTCTCCCCGATGCGATGATAAATCAGCGGCAATGCTTCATTGTTGAACTCGCTCATGTCCGGCACGGCACCGTCGCTGAACAGGTGGATTTCCGGGTTGCTTTCCTTGCCGCGATCGCGAACGAGCGATTCGGCCATCTTGAGCGCGGGCGCAAGGCGCGTGGGTGAATCGATGGCCGAGCACGACATGATGGCGCGGCGCAAGGCGGCTTTTTCGCTGGTCTCGGATTGCTTGACCTCCGTGTTCGCGGCGACCTGCAACACCACCATCTTGTCCGATGGGCGCAGGCTGTCCACCCACTTCAAGGCTTCCTCCTTCGCTTTTTCAAAACGCGACGGCGCGACATCCGTGCTCTCCATCGAAGCCGACGCGTCCAGGATCAAGACGCGCAAATCGCTGCTTTTGGCCTTGGTCGCGAAGTAAGGACGCGTCAAGGCGAGCACGGCCAGGATGAGCATCAGGATTTGCAGAAGCAGCAGCCAATTGCGCCGGAGTTTTTGAAACGGCGCGCTGGCCTGCGTTTCCGCCAAAAATTTTTGCCAGAGCAATGTGCTCGAGACCAATTTGACCACGCGCTTGCGCTTAAGGAGATAAAAAACGATGACGACCGGAATCGTGAGAGCGAATAAAAATGCGAAAGGCGCGAGAAAATTCATCCCCAAACCTCGGATTGGCGGAGTTGTTTCAGCAGCAGATATTCAAGCGCGGTGTTGGAACTGGCCATGAAGAAATTGATGCCGCGGCCCTGGCAATATTCGCGCAATTTCTGGCAGAAGTTTTGCACCATCTGTTGATACGCGCTCATGCGATACCGGCCAAAGGTCACTTCCTGCATCGTGCCGGTCTCGGAATCCACCAGGCGCAAATCGCCGAAGGTAGAAGGCGACAACTCTTCCGGCGCGAGAATTTGCACCGCATTCACCTGAAAACCGCGGCCGACCAATGCCGTCAATCCAGATTCGTAACCTGCAGGGTCAAGAAAATCGCTCAATACAACCGCCACACCCGCCTGCCGCGCTTCCAGTGCGCCGCGCCGAAGCGCTTCGTTCAAATTAGCGGAGCCTTTCGCCGTCAGTTGCGTGATGTTCTGGAAAAAAGTCATCGTGGATTTTTTCCCGCGAACGGAGCGCAATGCCCCCCGAATTGCCATTTCTTCCTTGTTGTCGGGAAACGGGATCACGCTGACGCGATCGAAACCGCACAGCGCGACGTAACCGACAGCCGCTGCGATCTGCCGCGCGAAATCGAACTTGCGCGGCTCGCCGAAACTCATTGATTCGCTCGAATCCAGAAAGATGCGGACCGGCAGCTCGCGTTCTTCCTCGTAAAGCTTGAGGAACAATCTTTCGAGGCGGCCGTACAGGTTCCAGTCGAGATACCGGAAATCATCGCCGGGAACGTAGTTGCGGTGATCGGCAAACTCGACGGACTGGCCGCGCGCGCGACTGCGTCGTTCGCCGCGCGCCGAACTTTTTGCGCGCCGCGCGGCGAGCAGTTGGAATTGTTCCAACCGTCGCAAAAGTTCGGGAGTGAGCAGAGAATTAGGCATGAGCGCTACGGCTTAAAAAGAGATTTGGTCGAAGGCGACTAACAAGTCCTCCCCAAATCAGAGGAACAAGACCGGTCGTGACCGAAACCCACCGAAAGCGGATTGGCAGCAGACGTCGCTGTGAAACGATACTAAAAGCCTTGCTGGCTCGATGTCCTCCTCCGCGAAGCGGAGAAACGTGAATAGCCGTGGGTGAAACCCACGGAAAAAAAGGAATACGAAGAGAACACGGCCCTGAAGGGGCCGGACAAATGGCATCCATCAATTTATTCCAAATATTTTTCATCGTACATAACCCTGAATTTTTCCAGCAAAGTTCGCAATTCGTCCTTGAACGAAATCTTCTTGTGATGCTGCTCCTGATTCTTGATGTATTCAATCACATCATTTCGATCCGAATGACCAACGGTGAACGCGCTGTATCCATCCTGCCAGTTCGCGAACAGCGGAAATAACCCCTCCTGTTTAATCCATTTGTTGGTTCCAGTTTTGATCTCGCGAACCAAATCGGCCAGGCAAATGCCTGGAGGCAGGCTAGTCAAAATATGAATGTGATCTTCAACGCCATTGATGCGATACAAATGGCAACCTTGGTTTTTTAAAATCCCCCAGATGTAACGAAAAAGAGCATCGCGTTTGCCAACAATCAGCGCAGGGACACGGTTTTTTGTTGAAAACACGACGTGGTAATAAATCTGGGTGTACGTTGACAAGGAATGATTAGTTTTGTGCGACCCCTTCAGGGTCGTTATCGTAAAACGTGTTTCCCGTGGGTTGGCACCCACGGCTATTCATGTTCATCCGCTTCGCGGATGCGAGCCCTTTGGAAAGCAACTCGGTGAGTAGTGTCATGCGCGCTCGTAACTGGTGCCAAAATTGACTCAGGTCGTGCGGATGTCGCGTTGATCACGCATTCGCCATCGCCGCGTCCTTGGGGACGTCCTGCAAAATTTGCGCGACAATCTGGTCGGTCGTGATGCCCTCGGCTTCCGCTTCGAAATTCAAGATCAACCGATGACGCAACGTGGGCGTCGCGACGGCCTGAATGTCCTCGAAACTCACGTTGAACCGTCCCTGCGTCAGCGCGCGGACTTTGCCGGCCAGGAGCAAACATTGGCCGCCGCGCGGACTGCTGCCGAAACGCAAATATTGATTGCTGACGGCCACCGCGGTCTCCGTCTTGGGATGCGTGGCAAGAATGAGCCGCACCGCGTAATCCTTCACGTGCGTGGCGACGGGCACTTGTTTCACGAGCCGTTGCAAGTCCAGTAACGCTGCGCCGTCGAGCACTTTGTTCACGGTAGCGCGCGCGCCCTCGGTGGTCCGCGTGAGCACCTCGGTCAATTCGCCCGCACTCGGGTAGCCGACGACCAACTTGAAAAAGAACCGGTCCAATTGCGCTTCCGGCAATGGATACGTCCCTTCCTGGTCAATTGGGTTTTGCGTCGCAAGCACGAAGAACGGCTCGACCAACTTGCGGATTTCGCCGCCTGCCGTGACGCTTTTTTCCTGCATCGCTTCAAGCATCGCCGATTGTGTCTTGG
>DASRBR010000531.1:0-3081 GCA_035653495.1 Verrucomicrobiia bacterium | reverse complement strand
TCCTTGACTTCGACGTTCTTGCCCGAGTGCAGCAACTTCACCTGCATTCCGGCTTTCAATTCGCCATTAAAAACTCGCACGTGCGTGACCACACCTTTATACGTGTCGAAATACGAATCGAACCCAAGCGCCTGCAAGGAGGACGCGCCGGTCGGCTTGGGCGGCGGAATGCGCGCGACGATGGCCTCCAAAATTTCTTCAATGCCAATCCCTTCTTTTGCGCTGGCCAGAATCGCCGTTTCGGCTGGAATCGCGAGAATGTCTTCCAGTTGCGTCTTTGCCAGCGCGACGTCCGCGTGTGGCAAATCGATTTTATTGATGACGGGGATGATGGTCAGGTTTTGCTTCATCGCGAGATGGACGTTCGCGACAGTTTGGGCCTCGACACCTTGCGCGGCATCAATGATGAGCAACGCGCCTTCGCACGCGCTCAAGCTGCGGGAAACTTCGTAGGAAAAATCCACATGGCCGGGCGTGTCAATCAGGTTCAATTCGTAAGTCTCGCCATTCTTTGAGGCATAATTCATCGTGACCGGGTGGGCCTTGATGGTGATGCCGCGCTCGCGTTCGAGGTCCATTGAGTCAAGCAATTGCGCCTCCATGTCCCGCGTGGCAATGGTGCCTGTGCGATGCAAAAGGCGGTCGGAAAGCGTCGTTTTCCCATGATCAATATGGGCGATGATGCTGAAATTTCTAATATGTGCGGCGTCCATCAGTCAGTTCCAATTCAGGCAGAAATTTAATACAAAATTCGCATGTTGCCTAGCGAAACCCGGAAAAGATAGCGGTGTTTGGGGTTAAGAAAAGGGGAAATTTGGACGCATTTGCGGATATTTTGTGATGGACCCAGCTTCAGATTTGGTTAGTCCGTTTTCGCTGAGCTGATGCGGTGCATGGTCATCACGCCACCGTGGACTTTGCCTCGGAAATCGTCGGGCCCAACCATGGTTACCGTCTCGGCCGGCCAGCGATTCCATCCCAACACAAGCGCGACGTGATCTCCCAGGTTGGTAAGCGTCCAATGGCCTGCTTCCTTCGTGCCGCCAAAATAGAATTTTCCATCTTCAGAGATCGTGATCGTGTTCCTCCACGCGGGATGCCAGCATTTCCAGGTGCCCACAACACTCCACGGAACCTCGGGCGACTTCGTTGTGTCAGTGACAACCGGAACAGCATTATCATGCGCTGGAGTGCTGCTGCAGCCGGCCCACGTCAAAATACATCCCGACAGTAAAAGCGTAAGCAAATGTTTCATATATGGTTTAGTGACAGCCTTGAGTAATCATTTCGGAGCCCACGCTAAAGATTAACAACCAAAGTTCGGCTGGCAAGATTTTCGGAAGTGGAACGCGGGCTGCTCCCGTTCTCGCTATAAACTTGCCTTGTTTACCCTTCTAAGCGTAATGTTCGAGCAATCATGAATTGGAAGGCGGCAATTTTTCTTTCTTTTCTTTTCCTCGGACAGGACGTCATTCAGGCGCAAACATGGACTTTGGCATCCGGAGCACCGACGAACCTGGATTGGACTGCAATAACGACATCAGCCATTGGCAGCAATGCAGTCGCAGGGACTTCAAGCGGAGCAATTTACTTCTCCACAAATTCGGGTCAAAGCTGGGTCGCAGCGTCCGTTCCTGTTTACCATTGGGAGGGACTGGCGTCCTCGGCTGATGGAAGTAAAGTCGTCATGATCGGCGGCCTTACTTCGTCACCTTATACCGGTCCAATGTACGTTTCTACGAACTATGGCTCGAATTGGTCAAATATCGGATTGACTTCACGTACCTGGTCAGGAGTTGCCATGTCTCCGGACGGGAAGAATATTGTTGCTTCAGATTCCGCCACCGATGTTTTACTCATCTCCCAGGACGGCGGTTCAACTTGGAGGACGAACATGCCGGCTTCGTTAGCCTGGATCAAGGTTGTGATTTCCGGCGATGGCACGAAAATCGTTGCCGCGCCACGGCAAGGCCCACTTTATATGAGTTTTGATGGCGGCAACTCTTGGGCCTCAAATAGTTTGGGAGCGATGTTTCCCGATTGGGGTACCATATCGAGCTCGGTTGATGGCGCGCGATTGTTGGCTGCCATCGGCGGCAATGGCGGTGCGCTTTACACAACTACTAATTTCAGCGGACTCTGGATTTCCAACGCTGTGCCTCTCGGAGTTTGGACCAGTTCTGCGTCGTCGGCAGATGGCATGACATTGCTCGGAGCAAATTATCCGACGATTTACTGCACGACCAATGGCGGTGTGAATTGGAAAACCAACTCGCTGCCCAAAAGCACGTATGCAGTTGCGATGTCCGCCGATGGCAGCCGGTGGTTCGCGGCTGGATTTCCCGGCGGAATCTACACTTTGCAAAATATTCCAGCCCCGTTGCTGAAAACGTCAATTTCAAATGACCAAATTGCGCTTTCATGGGTGCTGCCGGCCACCAATTTCATTCTTCAGCAAACGAGTGATCTCGCTGGAACTAATTGGATAACCATCTCAAATTCGCCGACATTTAACCCGACCAATCTGCAAAATCAACTCACGATTCCGATGTCCGGCAACAGCGGATTTTTTAGGCTTTCGACGCAATAACAGCTAAACCTGTTTCGTCAACTGAACACCCGCCTTCAACAGTTTCTGCACGCCTGCATCCGAATTGGTCTCAGCGTAGATGCGAAGGATGGGCTCGGTGCCGGAACCGCGGAGCATCAGCCACGAACCGTCTGCTGAAATAAATTTCACACCATCGTAGGTCTTCACGTCAACAACCGGTGAACGCAGCAAATTTGCCGGGGCGTGCTTCGCGCAAAACTCCATCAGGGCGGCGCGTTTTTCCAAGGGGAAATGTGTGTCGATCCGGCCGTAACGATGCGGGCCGAATTGCTTTTCCAGATTGGCGATCATTTTAGTGACGGAAATTTTTTCCGTCGCGAGCAGTTCGAGCAGCATCAACCCCGCCAAGATGCCATCGCGCTCGGGCACATGACCCGGAAAACCGATGCCGCCGCTTTCCTCCGCGCCGAGAAGCACATTGCCTTTCAACATCTCCGCGCAAATGTATTTGAATCCCACGCCTGTCTCGA
>DASRBR010000530.1:0-3139 GCA_035653495.1 Verrucomicrobiia bacterium | reverse complement strand
CCGTTCCGTTCCGCAACTTGCCGGTGACAACCTGCAGATCGGCTTTTTCAAAATCCGGATCTTCAGCCAAGTCGCTGAACGGATTGTAATTGGAGGTCGGATTGCGCCTCCCGACTCGTGACCGTCGCGGCCGAGTCGAATCATCGTTGGCGTTGGTCGAAGGATTTCCACGCAACCAGTCCTGAAGTTCGTGGTGGGCCGAAACAGTGCGCATGTCCGCCAAATCGCACGGCACGATTCCCTTGAGCCATGGCACGCCGTTGACGTCCGTAATCTGTTCGATGCCGACGATCAAATGCCCGCCGTTGTTCAGCCACGCAAGCAATGCAAAAACTTGATGGTCATTCAAATCAGCCGCTTTTTCGGAGCTGAGATAAATGCTGTCCAATCCTTCAAAAACGAGCGGGTTGTCCGGCAAAAGCTGCGTCAGGATGCGCGCGGCGGCAGGTTTCATTTCGGAATTTTGCGATTGCGGATCGCGAAAAATAGGCTCGCCGGTGGCCGTTCGCGGCAACGCGCCCATGAATGTGACGCCCATGTTGATTTCGCGCCGCGGACGCTGGTTAAGCTGTTCGGCGCGCGTGCGACCGCGTTCGTCCAGCAGCCGCACGTCCCAACTGTTTTGATACCTCATGGTCGTAAACACCGGGATAACGATGCGCTTGAGCGTGCCGGTCGGCAATTCGACCACCACACGCCGCACCTGGCTGTCATTGAACCCGCCGGTCACTTCGATGGTGCCGTTGAATGACGGCCCGTCGTTTTTCACTTCGCAAACGATGGGAAACCAGCTTGCTTCAGGGACGATGTTGTCAAAGCCGGGAAAGACATCGAACTGGATGGCGGCCCTGGCGGTGAATGCGCCCAAAAAAACCATTAGAAGGAGAATCAAGAAATGGCATCCCCGCCTTGGGATTGAAGGGAACACGTCTGTCCTTGGCTCGCTCATTTTTATTGGCATGCTCAATGCGCCCTCTCGTTATACGCAGACCGTTTTGCCTTGGCAACGTTCAATTGTTCGAACGAGCAAATTCCGGCCGGGCCATGAATTCGACATAACGGCTTTTATGCAGCGCAAAAGTAAAGCTCAACTGCTTCGCCCCTTCCGGCGTTTTGAAGCCGTAAACCCGCTCCGGCGGATTCCAATCGGGTTCGCGTTTGATTTTCGCCTCCCGGCCAGTTTCATCAGTTACTTTGAGAAGATTCAGGCGATAACCCGTCGGGAAAGGTGTGGCCCGTATCGAGATGTTTACTCTGTTTTTGACGGTTGACCATTTCAAATTCCCCGGTTGCTCAGCTTTTTCGCCAGTGATGGCCACGAGCCGCAATATGCTGCCCGCGATGTTCGTAGTGCTGTCGAGATTGATGACCTGCGTCGCGCCGGGAACCGTGATGCCGCTGAAGGTGAACACTTCATTCGGTTGGTAATCTGCGATGCGCGAAAACTCAAAACGCAGCTTCCATGCCGCTTCACCTGGCCAAAGCGCGCCTTCGAACGAAAAATAATCCAGCCCATCCTTGTGCCTTTCGGAAAGGACGTTTGCAAAAGGGATCCAACTATTGCCGGTCGCGTCGGAAATCTCCACTGCCTTGGGCCGCCAGGAATTGCTGCTGTTGCCGGATTGCAATATCCGAAGCGCCGCCAGCGTGACCGCGACTTCGTTCGTTGCTGCAGCCCTGGTTTGATGCGCCTTGCTCAAACCGGACTTGAGGCTGACCATGGTGACGGTCAAATCATCATTCGTCTTGATCGCGGGCAACGCTTCAGGCGTCCAGACGGGATAATTTCCTGGCGCAGGATTCGAGATAATGAATTCTGCAAGGCAGGGCGCGTTGCTTTTACCGCGTTCGAAAAACCGCAAATCCAATTTTTTGCCGCGACGCGGAAACGCAGGCGGACACCATCCCTCAAGCCGCAGTTGATTCAGCATGTCGGAAGTGCTCATGACGCCCATCGGATATCCTACATCGAAGGCGTTGCCTGACTCGTCGGAAATCACCATGCGCATGTCCTGGTATTTCATCTTTAACGCGGACCCTTCATGGATTGTGAACACGCAAAGATTGGCGCCCTTGCCTCCGGCGCCAAAACCGATTGTCCCACTCATCTGAAGCCAGCCAAGTTTTGCAACCAAATTCTTTGGAAGGACCCTTGCGATTGTCCCTCGCCAACCGGAGTAACCACCTGTCGCGCTATACAGAAAGTTGCCGTTGGTGAATTGGGCCGTCGCCAGCCGTAACGTGGAACCGTCCGGCAATCGCTCGCCGCTTACAGCCCGATTGTCAGAATGGCTTAGAACGAAAAACGCAAAAGCCGCCAGCACGGTGATCAACGCCAGCGCAAAAAACCATTTTCCTTTCCTCGCCATTCAATCGAGTTTATCGGGTATTTCCTTGGTTCAATCAACCCCGCACTCAAACGAAAGTTGCACGGGGCGCGAATATGGATCCATTGGAGTGCGGACAGCCCGGTCCGCGAGAACTTCTGGCAAAGAAGCCGTTCGAGCTCCTTTCTCACACAATACGCAACACGCACTACTTTCCCTCAACCCTCAACCCTCAACCCTCAACCATCCACTATTTCGCCATCGCAATGTCCATCGTCTCTTCGCGTTTGTGCGGTGTGTCCTCGACTTTTTCGACCTGTGTCGCTCCGGCGGCAGGAGGCACGAGCGGCGTTCCGCCTTCCGGTTCATCGGCCTTGTGGAATTTCACGCTCACGATTTTGCTGATGCCATGTTCTTCCATGGTCACGCCATAAAGCACGTCCGCCATGCCTATTGTCCGCTTGTTGTGCGTGATGATGATGAATTGCGAATGCGCGAGAAACCGTTGCAACACGCGGATGAACCGGTTGATGTTCGATTCGTCCAGCGGCGCGTCCAGCTCGTCCAGCACGCAGAACGGGCTCGGCTTGACCTGGTAAATCGAAAACAGCAGCGCCACGGCGGTCATGGTCTGCTCGCCGCCGGACAGCAATGAAATCGTCTGCAACTGTTTGCCGGGCGGACGGGCCACGATGTCAATGCCGCTTTCCAGCGCGTCGCCTTCGCCCACGAGCAGCAAGTCCGCCTTGCCGCCGCCAAAAACTTCCGTGAACATCGCGCGGAAATTCTCGCGTATCTTTTCGAACGTTTCC
>DASRBR010000529.1:0-2883 GCA_035653495.1 Verrucomicrobiia bacterium | reverse complement strand
CGATTTTCTTCCATTGGTCATCGGACAAGAATGCTTTTTGCATCCTCAGCTTTTCACAAAATCGCCGCAAAAGTACAAGTACTAAGTACTTACAACTTTCAACTTATGAAACCGCTTCTAGGAAAGCAAGTCGCTGATATCGAATAATAAATAATGTTGGGCACGGCACTGCCGGAAGCGCGCGCCATGCCCAACACTCAGTTCCCATCCCCCTTGAGCTTGTCGCCTACAACACTCGGCGAACAAATTGACTGCTTTCTTCCTTCATAAGCATCGGCGCGCAATTGTTACAGGAATTTGCAATTTTTTTGAGAGGCTTTGATACTTCAATTGCCGACAATCAATTTGCGGGCGAGCTGCGGAATGATTGCGCCTCGCGCTTGATCTCAATGGCTTCGGCAGGCTTGCCTTCCTGCGAAAGGTCGTTTGCGAGATTTTCCTGCATGACAGCGGCTTCAGCATGGTTTGTTTCGGGAAGTTTGCGAAAAGCCGCAATCGCTTCGCGGTCGGCCGATTCCGCCTCAGGCCATTTGTTTTGCGCCGCGAGAACGTTGCCGAGATTGCCGAGCAACAAGGGCAAATCAGGATGGTCCGCGCTCAAAAATTTGCGGTCCAATGCCAGCGCTTTGCGGGTCAACGTTTCGGCCTCGGAAAAATTTCCTTCGCGCGCCAGCACCGCGGCAAGATTTCCGAGCGAGACGGCAATTTCCGGATGCTCTTCGCCAAACATTTTATGGCGCAACGAGAGCGATTGGCGATATTGGTCTTCAGCATCGCGCAATTTTCCTTCGCTGAACAATGCCGCCCCAAGATTCCCGAGGTCCGTTGCGATTTTGCGGTTGTCGCGGGTGGAATTTGCTTCGTCCATCTGGAGCGCATCGCGAAAAAGAGTTTCCGATTCGTGCAACTGCCCCTGTTCGCGTCGCACCAACCCGAGATTATTTGACAAACCGCTCAAGTCGGGTTCTCCATCGACTGGCAATTGGCGGCGCATTTGCAGGGCTTCATTGGTGAAATGCGCGGCCTCGTCCAGTTTTCCAAGATGCATTTCGGCATCGCCGATTTGCGCCAGCGCGCGCACGGCGGTCATGCTTTTGACGCCGGACGGCAGGCAGGCCAGCGATTCGCGCGCCATCGCATCCATCTTTTCGTAAAGGCCGAGATCATGATAGGTCTGCGCAAGGGTGCTGAACAATTCGGCGCGGATTTCAGGTTGATTGGTCAAATCACGCCGCAAGCGCATGGCGGCACGATCCAAAATCTCACGCAACATGGTTGTGTCCTGGCCCATCGCAGCGGATGGTTGTGCGCCTTGTAAAATCATTCTCAGAAACTGCGCAACCTCGGCGTTTTTCAGCGATTCGGCCTGCGCTTCGCGTCTTAACCGCGCTTGCTCCCATTCGGCATGCCGTGCGCGCACCGCCTGCTCCGTGCTCACGATGGTTCCAACCAGCAGCGTGAGCGCAATCCCCGTGGTCGCGCCTGCGACCAGACGATTGCGTCGCACCAATTTTTCAAGGCGATGCCATTGTCCCGGAGCACGCGCGGTGATGGGCTGGTGCGCAAGATGCCGTTGCAAATCGAGCGCCAAACCGGATGCGGTTTCGTAACGGAGAGCGCGATCCTTTTCGAGGCATTTCATCACGATCCAGTCGAGATCTCCGCGCAACAGATTTGCAAGTTGTGACGGCTCGATTTGGCGGCATTGGGCGGCATCGGTTAATCGCGCCTCGCCTCGCAAGGACAAGCGCGCGGAAGGACGCAGCGGTTCGACGTCGCGGATGAAACGCAGGGCTTCGTCTCCGGTGAGAGAATGAAGTTCTGCAGGATTAAACGGTGTGAGCCCTGTGAGCAGTTCGTAGAGCAGTATGCCGAGCGCATAAACATCCGTGCGCCTGTCAACGCCGCCGCCGCCCGCCTGCTCCGGGCTCATGTATGCCGGTGTGCCGATGAATTGCTGGGATGCTGTTAACAACGTCGTTTCGGTGAACGGTTGTTCCATGGATTTGGCGATGCCAAAATCAATGATTTTTGGAACTCCGCCTGCGCCATCCTCACCCTCGCTGACGAGAATGTTCGAAGGCTTTAAATCCCGATGGATGATTCCCTTTTGATGCGCGTGATGCACGGCCTGACAAACCTGAATGAACAATTGCAGCCGCTCGCGAATGGAAAGTTTTTGGTGGTCGCAATAATCGGTGATTTTCACGCCGCGCACGAGTTCCATCGCAAAGAAGGGCCGGCCGGATTCCGATGCGCCGGCATCGAAAATTTTTGCGATGTTGGGATGTTCGAGAAGGGCGAGCGCCTGCCGTTCGGCTTCGAAACGCGCGATGACCTGGCGCGTGTCCATGCCGGGCTTGACGACTTTCAGCGCCACCTGCCTGCGGATGGGCCCGGATTGCTCGGCTAGAAAGACGACGCCGCAACCGCCTTCGCCTATTTGCGCGCGCAATTCATAGCTGGCGATCCGATCGCCCGGCTTGAGAATCGGCGCCTCGCTCTTTGCGCATTCCAATCCGAGTTGCAGCAAACAGGCAGGGCAATGGCCGGCATTTGGCGATAATTCCGCGCCGCAACAAGAACATTTTCCAGCGTCAAGCATAGGTTCTAAAATTTTCCGCTACGCAAAAACCGTGTCCAACTACCCAAGCACACAACCAGCCGGATACCCAAGCAATTTTCAGTTTCAAATCGAAAAAAATTGCTTGAACTCCGGCTTGCGCTCATCGCGAATCTTGGGCGTGGACTTCCTTCGGTGATTTGTCATCGGGTCTTTGGGCATTTTTACGTCGTCATTGCCGCAAACAAATGCCGTATCTCCTCGTCAATCTCCGTGTTGCTGGCGACGGTCTGGGCGATCTCCTCGCGCAACAACTCTCC
>DASRBR010000528.1:0-2331 GCA_035653495.1 Verrucomicrobiia bacterium | reverse complement strand
TGCCTGGTCGTTGACTGTGCCCAAGCTCCAGGACCCGTTCGTCATTTATCGCGAACACATGGTGCGCGTCGTTCGCCGCGCCTATCCCGCGCAAGTTTCCGTGAACGACCTCGCCCAAATAAAGGATTATTTCCGCACGAACGCCGGCCCGGTTGATTTTAGACTGCCGCGCAATCTCGAAAAACTTCCGCCCAAAGGCTGCGCCGTTTTTACCTGGCGCAGCCATCCCGTGGCATTGATGAGCTTTGAAGCCGGGGCGAACACCAACCTTTCGCTGTTCATGATCCCCAGCGCCGCTTTTCCCAACACCTCCATTCCGCTGACGATCGATTATGTTCGCGTCGGCAAACTTTTGACGGCGACCTGGACGCAGGACAATCGCATTTACCTGCTGACCGGGCCTGATGATCCGGCGTTGTTGAAGAATTTCGCCGAATCCGAGCCGGTTACTCCGTGAAAGGCATCGTTGCCCAGCTTCGACGAAGGATTGCCTAGGTTTTAGTGCCGTCAAGGTCGCGCGAAGGCACGAAAAGTGCTCAGAACGTGCAGGTTATGGCGGATTCACAAACAGTTTACGTTGAGGAAGGCCACGCGCAGGAAGGGCAACGTGCGGAAAGCCGTCCACGGAAAGCGAGCGTCTCAAGTTGGGGCAGGCATTGGACCTGGATGTTGGCGCTGGTCCTCGTGGGTCTCGCAGCGAAATTCTGTTTGATTCAGCAACACGGAAGTCCCTTGCCTTATCTCGATCAATGGGACGCAGAAGCAGCCGGGCTTTATGTGCCGTATTTCAACCATCAACTTTCGCCCGCGGTTTTTTTCCGTCCGAACAACGAACACCGGATTGTCTTCACGCAAATTTACAATCTCGCGCTGCTGGTTTTGAACGGACAATGGGACGGGCAACTGCAGATGGTGGTCAATGCGATCATTCATTGCGCGTGCCTGGCTGCGTTCGGCCTGCTCATGGCCAACCTGCTCGGGCCGCAAAATTGGCCATGGATTTGGACTTTGCTCACGGCGTCGCTCGCGCTGCCGTTCGCGTGGGAGAACATATTGTCCGGCTTTCAATCGCAGTTTTATTTTTTGCTGATCGCATCACTCCTGACGATCTGGTTGTTGGGCACGGAGCAGGAAGGCTCGCGGAAATGGTGGTTCGGTGTCGCGGCGGGGTGCTTGGCCTTGTTCACAATGGCAACCGGGTTCATGGCAGCGGCGGCAGTTGCATGCATCGCATTGTTTGACATTGCGAGAGGACGGCGCCAACTGCAACAGCAATGGAGGACGCTGTTGGTATGCAGTTTGATTGTGATCGCAGGGGTGCTACTGAAAGCGCATGTGGACCGGCATGATATCCTCAAGGCTGATTCGGTTGAGGCCTTTCTGCGGACATTCGGAAGGAACTTATCATGGCCGTTAATGGGCTATACGTGGCTGGCTGGCTTGAACCTGCTGCCGATGATTGTGCTGGTCTTGCGGTGCGCTCATTCGCAGGAGGAATTGGGCGCGGCAGAGCGGGTGATTTTGGGGATCGGGTTCTGGGCCGGCATCCAGGCCTTGGCCATGGCGTACGCACGTGGAGGGACTGGTTATTTTCCCGCTCCGCGCTACATGGATATCTTAAGCTTCCTGATGATCGCCAACGGACTCAGCATTATTTTGCTTCTCGACCGTTATGGCGCCGGATTGCGACCGGCTCCTTTGTGGCGTTTGGCGTTCGCGCTTTGGGTCGCAGGTGTGGCGTGGGGCCTTCACAGCGTCTCGGCGATGGCCTACCAGAAAGGCAACCTCCCCTTTTGGGACAGGGTGCAAGACGCCCGTCTGGTCAACGCCCGCGCATTTATGGCTACTGACGATGCGCATGTTTTGATGAATAGGGGCTGGTGCGAAATCCCATTTGATGACGTGCCGGAGCTGGTTTCTTTGATGCGAACGCCCAGCATCCGCACGAACCTGCCGGCTTGCGTGCGCGAGCCATTGAACATCCAACCGGCAAATCGCGAAGGTTTTGTCGCCAATGGCTGGTTGCTCCCGGTGGCCGACGCGCCGACGGAACGTTCCTGGGGCTCTTATTCGGCAACGTCCGCGCGGAAAACCAAAATGTTCGAGAGCGAACCGGTGAAGGCCAGTGCGCTGCCGTACTTGGAAATTGCCGTTGCTGGAAATTTGGGCGCAAAAGGCACAAGCCTTGAATTGGTGGATGTGGCCAGCGGCGCGGCGATTCAGGTGCGACCGGCGGTAATTCCCGGCGCGCGATGGGTGAACGTGCGCGTGAAAGCGCCGGCGGGCCCATTCAAGGTCGTGGCGCGGGATGAAACTGAGACGCGCTGGTTT